>NZ_JBFUCI010000616.1:0-2561 GCF_056405335.1 Variovorax sp. P1_H12_2 | reverse complement strand
GGCTGCTGCTGAACCTCACGCCGGGGCCCGACGTGCTGTACGTCGTGAGCCATTCGCTGCGCTCGGGCGTGCGCGCCGGCATCCTCGCCGGCTTCGGCATCACCGCCGGCTGCTTCGTCCACATCGTCGCCGCGGCGCTGGGCCTGAGCGCGCTGATGGCCGCCTCCAGCACCGCCTTCGCCGTGCTCAAGTGGGTCGGTGCGGCCTACCTGCTGTGGGTCGGTGTGCGAATGCTGTTCTCCCGGCCTTCCACGACCGCACCGGTGCCCGTTGCGGCCGTGCCGGCCGGCGCCAGGAGCGTGTTCCTCGGCGGCTTCTGGACCAACGCACTGAACCCCAAGGTGGCGCTGTTCTTCCTGGCCTTCGTGCCGCAGTTCATCGCGCCGGGCACCGAGCACAAGGCGCTGGCCTTCTTCCTGCTCGGCGTGCTGTTCAATTTCAACGCGATTTTCGTCAACGTGGCCTGGGCGCTCGCGGCCGGCTGGACCGCGCGCCGCGTCGTTGTGGTGCAGCGCGGCATGCACTGGCTGCAGCGCGGCGCCGGCGTGCTGTTCATCGGCTTCGGCCTCCGGCTCGCGCTGTCCGACCACCCGGCAGCAACGACTCACTGAATCGAAGGAGACATCACCATGCCCATCACCCCCCAGGAAGCCCTGCAGCGCACCATCGAGCACCGCGAGGTGTTCCACGACGAGATGCTGCACATCGTGCGCCTCATCATGAGCGGCGAGTGCTCGCCCGTGATGATGGCGGCGCTCATCACCGGCCTGCGCGTCAAGAAGGAAACCATCGGCGAGATCACCGCCGCCGCCCAGGTGATGCGCGAGGTCTCGACCAAGGTGCCGGTGGCCGACACCACGAACCTGGTCGACATCGTCGGCACCGGCGGCGACGGCTCGCACACCTTCAACATCTCGACCTGCTCCATGTTCGTCGCCGCGGCGGCCGGCGCCAAGGTCAGCAAGCATGGCGGGCGCAGCGTCAGCAGCAAGTCCGGCAGCGCCGACGTGCTCGAGTCGCTGGGCGTCAACATCAACCTGACGCCGGATCAGATCGCCAAGTGCATCGCCGACGTCGGCATCGGCTTCATGTTCGCGCCGAACCACCACCCGGCGATGAAGAACGTCGCGCCGGTGCGCAAGGAGCTCGGCATCAAGACCATCTTCAACATCCTGGGGCCGCTCACCAATCCGGCCGGTGCGCCGAACATACTGATGGGCGTGTTCCACGCCGACCTGGTCGGCATCCAGGTGCGCGCGCTGCAGCGCCTGGGCGCCGAGCACGCGCTGGTGGTCTACGGCCGCGACGGCATGGACGAGATCTCGCTCGGCGCCGCCACCATGGTCGGCGAGCTCAAGGACGGCGAGGTGCGCGAGTACGAGCTGCACCCGGAAGATTTCGGCTTCTCGATGTCGAGCAACCGCAGCCTGCGCGTGGAGACGCCCGAGCAATCGAAGGCGATGCTGCTCGACGTGCTCGACAACCAGCCCGGCCCGGCGCGCGACATCGTGGTGCTGAACGCCGGCGCCGCGCTCTATGCCGCGAACGTCAGCCCATCGATCGCCGCCGGCGTGGAGCGGGCGCGCGCCGCGCTCGATTCCGGCGCAGCCAAGGCCAAACTGGCCGAGTTCGCCGCTGCCACCGCAGCGGCTTGAGGAAGAACCATGTCGAACACCCTCGAGAAGATCGTCGCCGTCAAGCGCGAGGAAATCGCCGCGGCGAAGAAGARGAGCCCGCTCGAAGCGGTCCGCTTCGATGCCGAGAGCCGCGTGCTGACGCGTGATTTCGTGGGCGCCCTGCGCGCCAAGATCGCGGCCGGCGCGGCCGCCGTGATTGCCGAGGTCAAGAAGGCCAGCCCGAGCAAGGGCGTGCTGCGCGCCGACTTCATTCCGGCCGACATCGCGCAGAGCTACGCCGAGGGCGACGGCCAGGTCAGCGCCGCCTGCCTCTCGGTGCTGACCGACCGCCAGTTCTTCCAGGGCGGCGTCGACTACCTGAAGCAGGCGCGCGCCTCGTGCGAGCTGCCGGTGCTGCGCAAGGATTTCATCGTCGACCCCTACCAGGTCTACGAGTCGCGCGCGATGGGCGCCGACGCGATCCTGCTGATCGTCTCCTGCCTCGACGACGCCCAGATGCGCGACTACGAGGCCATCGCCGCCGGGCTCGGCATGGCCGTCCTGGTCGAGGTGCACGACGGCGCCGAGCTCGACCGTGCCTTGAAGCTGCGCACGCCACTCATCGGCGTCAACAACCGCAACCTGCGCACCTTCGAGGTGTCGGTGCAGACCACGCTCGACCTGCTCCCGAAGGTGCCCTCGGATCGCCTGCTGGTGACCGAGTCGGGCATCGCGACGCGCGAGGAGGTCGCGAAGCTGCGCGCGGCGGGTGTGCACGCCTTCCTGGTCGGCGAGACCTTCATGCGGGCCGCCGAGCCGGGCGAGGCGCTCGCCGAACTGTTCCGATGAGCGAAGCGCCGCACGCGGGAGCTTCGATGAGCGCCGCCGATCAACTCGCGACGGCGGACCCGGCCGACTGGCCGGTCGCCGCGGGCTGGCGGCCGC
>NZ_JBFUCI010000615.1:0-2565 GCF_056405335.1 Variovorax sp. P1_H12_2 | reverse complement strand
GGACTGCAGGTGCAGCTGCCGGCCCACGACGGCAGCATCGAAGAAGCCGCGATCCGCTACGCCCACGGCGACGACGCGGGCGCCGAGGCCATCCTGCTGCAGGCGCTCGCGCCCGACAGCCCGAGCGGCGAGCACGACGACACCTGGCGTACGTTGTTCGATCTCTATCGCGCCATCGGCGATGCCGAGAAGTTCGTGGCCGCCGGCACCCGTTATGCGCAGCGCCTGAAGCAGCCGGCGCCCGATTGGATCTCTTTCCGCACCCTGGCCAACACCCTTCGGGCCTCGATCACGACGCAAACCCCGACGGGGCCGGTGCCGGCCGGTGACGCCGACTGGGCGAGCCCGCCGCGGCTCTCGCGCGAGGGTCTGCTGGGCCTGACGCGTGCGCTCGGCGCCGCGGGCCCGTCCTGGCGGCTCGACTGGAGCCTGCTCGACGCCATCGAGCCTGATGCCGCCGGACCGCTGCGGGCCCTGTTCACCCATTGGGCCGATTCGACCGTGCAACTGCGTTTTCGCGGCAGCGATCGCCTGCTGCTCGCGCTCGCCGAGGCCACGCCGGCCAACGACCGCGGCGTGGATGCGGTCTGGTGGCAGCTGCACATGGCCGCGTTGCGCGTGATGCACCGGGCGGACGAGTTCGAGCTGCTGGCGCTCAACTACTGCATCACCTACGAAGTGTCGCCTCCGCCCTGGGAGGATCCCAAGGGCGACTACGTGTCCCTCGACGGGGTCCCGGCGGCCAGGCCGGCCGCGGGCGCTTTCTCGCTCGACTCCGTGGCCGCGCAGCCCGCCGCCAGGCCGGCCGCCGCGGGCATCGGCAGCAGCGTGCTGGTCGGGGAGCTGGTCGGCGAATCGCTGTCGACCTGGCAGCGGCTCGACACCGAGCTGGGCGATTCGGCAAGCCCGACGGTGTCCTGCGCGGCGCTGGTCCGGATCGATTTCGCCGCCGCCGGAACCCTGCTCAACTGGGTCACCGACCATCATGGCCGCGGCCAGAAGGTCCAGTTCGTCGATGCCCACCGCCTGGTCGCGGCCTTCTTCGACGTCATCGGCATCGCCGACCACGCCTCGGTCGCCATCAGAAAAGACTAGCCGCGGCGCCCGCCGGGGGTTGAGATCCGGGCCTTTGCCCTGAGATTGCTTCGATGGAACAATTTCACGGAACCACCATCATCAGCGTCCGCCGCAAGATCGCCGGCGGCGCCGACCAGGTCGCCATCGGCGGCGACGGCCAGGTCACGCTGGGCAACATCGTCATCAAGGGCACGGCGCGCAAGGTTCGCCGGCTCTACCACGGCAAGGTGCTGGCCGGCTTCGCGGGCGCGACCGCCGATGCCTTCACCCTGTTCGAGCGTTTCGAGGCCAAGCTCGAGAAGCACCAGGGCCACCTGGCGCGGGCCGCGATCGACCTGACCAAGGACTGGCGCACCGACCGCGTGCTGCGCCGCCTCGAGGCCATGCTGGCGGTGGCCGACGCCACCACCTCGCTGATCATCACCGGCAACGGCGACGTGCTGGAGCCCGAGAACGGCATCATCGCGATCGGCTCCGGCGGAGCCTACGCGCAGGCCGCGGCCAAGGCGCTGCTCGACAACTCCGAGCTGCCGGCCGAGCAGATCGTCAAGAAGTCGCTCGAGATCGCCGGCGAGCTCTGCATCTACACCAACATGCACCACACGGTCGAGACCCTCTGAGAACCGCGAGCCACTCCATGTCCATGACCCCCCAGGAAATCGTCTCCGAGCTCGATCACCACATCGTCGGGCAGCCCCAGGCCAAGCGCGCGGTCGCGATCGCGCTGCGCAACCGCTGGCGCCGCCAGCAGGTCGAGGAGACGCTGCGCGCCGAGATCACGCCCAAGAACATCCTCATGATCGGCCCCACCGGGGTCGGCAAGACCGAGATCGCCCGCCGGCTGGCGCGGCTGGCCGACGCGCCCTTCATCAAGGTGGAAGCCACCAAGTTCACCGAGGTCGGCTACGTCGGCAAGGATGTCGATTCGATCATCCGCGACCTGGCCGAGATCGCGATCAAGCAGACCCGCGTCGCCGAGAGCGCCAAGGTCCGGATGCGGGCCGAGGACGGCGCCGAGGAGCGCATCCTCGACGTGCTGCTGCCGCCGGCCCGCGGTGCCGAGGGCGCGGGCGCCGATGCCGGCAACGCGACCCGCCAGGCCTTCCGCAAGAAGCTGCGCCAGCACGAGCTGGACGATAAGGAGATCGAGATCGACCTGGCCGAAGCGCGCACGCCGCTCGAGATCATGGGTCCGGCCGGCATGGAGGAGATGACCGAGCAGCTGCGCGGCATGTTCGGCCAGCTGGGCCAGGCCAAGCGCAAGACCCGCAAGCTCAAGATCGCCGAGGCGATGCGGCTCCTGATCGACGAGGAGGCCGCCAAGCTGGTCAACGAGGACGAGATCCGCACCCAGGCGATCCACAACGCCGAGCAGAACGGCATCGTCTTCATCGATGAGATCGACAAGGTCGCGAGCCGCAACGATTCGCAGGGCGCCGACGTCTCGCGCCAGGGCGTGCAGCGCGACCTGCTGCCGCTGGTCGAGGG
>NZ_JBFUCI010000614.1:0-2613 GCF_056405335.1 Variovorax sp. P1_H12_2 | reverse complement strand
CTGCGCAACTGGGTGGCCAAGGAAATCGGACCCATCGCAAAGCCCAAAGACATCCGCTTTGGAGAGAATCTTCCGAAGACCCGCAGCGGTAAGATCATGCGGCGCCTGCTGCGCAGCCTTGCCAAGGGCGAGGCCATCACCCAGGACACCTCGACGCTCGAGAATCCGGCCATTCTGGAACAGCTCGGCAAGGCCTATTGAGCGCCTCGTCCTCCTGGCGCAGCGGCAGTCCAATCAACTACAGGGAAAAGAAAAATGGGATTGAGAACCGCTGTGCTGCTGGTGGTCGTGCTGCTGATCGCGGCACTGGCCGCCTTGAACTGGGGTCTGCTGGTTTCGCCGACGCTGATGTCTGTCGGCTTCATGCAGGTGACGGCGCCGTTCGGGCTCATCATGCTCGGGCTGACCGCGCTGCTGGGCATCTTCTTCGTCGCCTACGTGGTCTACCTGCAAAGCTCGATCCTCCTGGAGACSCGCAGGCACACCAAGGAGATGCAGGCGCAGCGCGAGCTGGCCGACAAGGCCGAGGCCTCGCGGTTCACCGAGCTGCGAAATTTTCTCGAGACCCAGGAGAACGCCCACATGGCGCGCAATGCCGAACGACACGCGGCGCTGCTGGCACGGATCGAGCAGTTCGAGGCTGCCGCGAAGCAGCGTGCCGAGCAGTCCGAAAACACCATTGCGGCCCACATGGGCCAGTTGGAAGACCGTCTCGAACGCCGACCGGTGCCCACGCCGGCCGCGATGCCGCCGGCCGTCTGAGCCGCGCTGTCCGTTCGGCCCTACTTGGCCGACAGCACCCAGGCGGCGAGCTTCTTCGCATCGGCTTCGTTGACCTGGTTGTTGGCCGGCATCGGCACCGGCCCCCAGACGCCCGAACCGCCCTTGATGATCTTGCCTGCCAGCATGTCGGCGGCACCCTTGGCGTCCTTGTACTTCGCGGCCACGTCCTTGAAGGACGGCCCCAGCACCTTGCGGTCGACCGCGTGGCAGCTCATGCAGTTCTTCGAGGTGGCCAGCGCCAGATCGGCGAGGGCGGGCGCGGCGCAGAGGAGGCCGGCGGCAGCGAGGACGAGCGCTTTTTTCATGGAGGCTGGCAGTCGTGGGTGCGTTAAAGTCGATCCAACGCGATTGTAGGCAGGGCGGTGGACCGCTTCGGCCGGCGCGCCTCTGACACAACGGAGAAGTTCGCGATGTGGTTTCTGATGCTGGGTCTGCTCGGTGTGGCTCTCAAATATTTCGAGATCGGCTTCGTCGCCACCCTGAGCTGGTGGATCGTCCTGGTCCCGTTCGCGCTCGCGATCGCCTGGTGGGCGTGGGCCGATGCCTCCGGCTATACCAAGCGCAAGGTCGTCGAGAAGGAGAACCAGCGCCGCCAGGACCGGATCGATCGGCAGCGCAGCAACCTCGGCATGCTCAACAGCCGTTCGAACCGAAAGCGGCGCTGAGCCGCAGCGGCGCTTCCAACGCGCTCTTCACCAGAAACACCGCGGAACCGGCTTTGCCGGGCCGCTGGTGTTGCCCCCGGCAGGGGGTGGGCGGGCTACACGAAGTGAGCCCAACCTGGGGGCGAGCTCAATACTTGTCGAGCACGGCGCCGGAACTGGCGCTGGAGGCATTGAACGCGAACTTCGCCTGCACGCCGCGCGTGTAGCGCGGTGCCGGCGCTTTCCAGCCTTCGCGGCGCTTGGCGATCTCGGCCTCGGGCACGTTGAGCTCGAGCTTCAGTTCGTGCGCGTCGATGGTGATCGAGTCGCCCTCGTTGACGAAGGCGATGGTGCCGCCGGCCGCTGCCTCGGGTGCCACGTGGCCGACCACCATGCCCCAGGTGCCACCCGAGAAGCGGCCGTCGGTGATCAGGCCCACGCTCTCGCCCAGACCGGCGCCGATCAGCGCGCCGGTCGGTGCCAGCATCTCCGGCATGCCGGGGCCACCCTTGGGTCCCAGGTAGCGCAGCACCATCACGTCGCCGGCCTTGATCTTGCCGGCAAGGATGGCTTCGAGGGCGGACTGCTCGTCGTCGAAGACGCGCGCCGGCCCGGTGATGACCGGGTTCTTGAGGCCGGTGATCTTCGCCACCGCGCCTTCGGGCGACAGATTGCCCTTGAGGATGGCGAGGTGGCCTTCGGCGTACATCGGCTTGCCGATCGGACGGATCACGTCCTGGTCGGCGCGCGGCTGGTCGGGCACGTCCTTGAGCACTTCGGCGATGGTCTGGCCGGTGATCGTGATGCAGTCGCCATGCAGCAGGCCGGCGTTGAGCAGCACCTTCATCACCTGCGGGATGCCGCCGGCCTGGTGCAGGTCGACCGCGAGGTACTTGCCGCTGGGCTTGAGGTCGCACAGCACCGGCACCTTCTTGCGCATGCGCTCGAAGTCATCGATCGACCAGTCGACGCCGGCGGCGTGCGCGATCGCCAGGAAGTGCAGCACCGCGTTGGTCGAGCCGCCCGTGGCCATGATCACGGCCACCGCGTTCTCGATCGCCTTCTTGGTCACGATGTCGCGCGGCTTGAGGTCCTTCTTGATCGCCTCGATCAGCACCTTGGCCGATTCCTTGGCCGAGTTGGCCTTCTCGTCGTGCGGGTTCGCCATCGTGGACGAGTAGAGTAG
>NZ_JBFUCI010000613.1:0-2615 GCF_056405335.1 Variovorax sp. P1_H12_2 | reverse complement strand
CCTCCGAGAACGACACCACGGCGCTGCGCCACACGGCGTCGAGACCCTGATAGCGCAACGCGACGCCGCGGTCGTCGACTTGCGCGTCGGCGAGATCGCCGCGCTTGGGCCGGCTCTGGCCTCGCACCTCGAACATGTCCCGGAAGTCGGCTGCGTAAAGCAGTTGGATCGGCACACGCGCCGCGGCGTCGCTGTAGTTGGCAAGTGAAATGCGTTCGTACACGCAGGCGTTCCACAGAAAACGCCGCCGTTCCAGATGAATCACGCCTTCGGCCATCGAGGTTTCACCCAGCGGCGGCAACGGGCGGTTGGTCATGTTGGCCGTGAAGAAGGCGTTGTCCTGGCTCACCGCGCTCGAAAGGAGCGCCGGCTGGAGCCCGTCCATCAGCAGGCGGAAAGTCGACAAGAGGCGGGTATCGTTGTGGAAGAGGCCGTCACCCTCGCCGGTGACATCGCCAAACGCATCGGCGACCAGGAAGGTGTCGCCTTCCTTCAAGACGAAAAGCCGCTGCCCGGAGCGCGCAGGCGGGGCGGGCCATGCATCTTCCTGCGTCACCGTGGATTTTTCTGTTGCCGCGATCAAGGCACCGCTCCTTCAGGTCCAGGTCTCTTCATGCCGCCTCGCCTTCGAGCAGCGCGGCTCGGCTGTCGCGCGCGAGCTGCCAGTAGAGTTGCGCGTAGTGCTGCGCCATTGCCTGCGCCGTGAAGCGCTCTTCGAATACGGCACGTACCCGCGCGCGCGGCAGACGCCGCACGGCTTCGACGGCCTCGGCCGCTTGCGCGACGTCGTCCACGATGTAACCCGTCACGCCGGGGTCGACGATCTCGGGCACCGATCCACGGCGCCAGGCAATCACCGGCGTGCCGCAAGCCATCGCCTCGATCATCACCAGGCCGAACGGTTCGGGCCAATCGATCGGGAATAGCAGCGCGCGCGCGTCGCCGAGGAACTGGCTCTTGTGCTCATCGCCGATCTCCCCGAGAAATTCGACCAAAGGGTGGTCAAGCAGCGGGCGAATCTCACGCTCGAAGTAGTCGCGATCGACGTTGTCGACTTTCGCGGCGATGCGGAGCGGAACGCCCGACAGCTTCGCGATCTCGATGGCGCGGTCCGGCCGCTTCTCAGGCGAAATGCGACCGAGGAAAGCCAGGTAGTCGCCGCGCGCCGAATCGCTGAACCGACAGCTGTCTGCGGCTATGCCGTGGTGCACGGTCGCGTACCAGTTGCCATCGGGCAGCGGCTTGCGTTGGTTGTCCGAAATAGACACGAGCGGATACTTCTTCCATCGGCGGTAGGTATCGGGCAGGTCGGCGATGTCGAGCCGGCCGTGCAGTGTCGTCAAAGTACGCCCGGCGAGATCCTCGAACAAGGGAAAGTGCAACATGTCGATGTGGAAATGCAGAACGTCGAACTCGTCGGCCATGCGCCGTACCTCATCCAGCATCGACAGGTGGCTCGCGAGGTCGGATTTGAGCACGGCGGGGTCCAGCCGGATCGCCTGCCTGCGCGTCGCCACGAGCGTGGCTCGCGTTCGCGCCTCGCCGGACGCGAATAGGGTGACTTGATGGCCTTGGTCCACAAGCGCGTCGGTCAGGTGAGCGACCACCCTTTCGGTCCCCCCGTACAGGTAGGGCGGCACCGCTTCGTAGAGCGGTGCGACCTGAGCAATTTTCATGGCTGCTCTCCTAGGTGCTCGAAGAAAAACTCGGGGGTGCGCGGAATGTGCCGTACTACCTGCGCGTGTTCATCAAGGCAGACAAATCGAGCGGGGACGGTCTGTAAAACATAGATGCTGCGGCGTATAAGAAAGCCCAGGAGGCCTCGACGCAGCGTAGGCTGTCGAGGGGCCGCTAGTGCGGTGACGTGGGGCGGTCGGTAAGCTACCGGCTTGTTGTTCCATACTCAGTCTCCTGGCGACGGCATCGGCGCCTGGAGGTATCGATCAACTCGGCGCGAGGGCTAGATGAGGGCTAGATCTTTCCCATCAACAACAGAACGACCAGGATCAGCAGCACCAGCCCGATACCCCCGCTGGGGCCGTAGCCCCAACCCCGACTGTGGGGCCAGCTTGGAATCGCGCCGAGGAGCAGCAGAAYCACGATGATCAGCAGAATTGTTCCCAATGTCATTTCATTTCTCCTGTCAGTGAGTCGTAGCGGCGCAGTACTCGAGAGAATTCGCGCAGAGCACCAACGCCGCTTTGCTCAGCGCGCCGGCACCAGTCTTCCAACAGTTTCACCAACTGCTCCTTCGAGGCGGCGGATCGGCTCCACAGGTCAATGAGTTCTTGCCGCATCGAGTAGATAGTGCTCAGCACCGCGCTCGAATGCAGAGTCTGTTCCAGGGCGGCGCGCTCCTTCTCCGGCAGTCCCCTCGCGTCCCTTTGCAGCAAGTACTTGACCGAATCCAGCGCTCTGGAGTCGGTCGAACTCGGGATCGTGCTCGCCCGCAGGCGGAGGAGTTCCTCCACGGCGATCGGGCGCAAGAATCTGGCGAACTTGGCCAGCACGTCGTACCTGTGGGTGATGACGGCCTGCAGGGTACCCATGTCGCAGCGAGTCTTGGATGCGTTGTAGCGAATCCTTGGCGCCACCTTGCGCACCCTGGCCAAGTG
>NZ_JBFUCI010000612.1:0-2648 GCF_056405335.1 Variovorax sp. P1_H12_2 | reverse complement strand
TTCAAGCAAGTGCTGATAAACCTCCGGGAAGCGTTGGCGCACGTCATTGGACTCAAGCCCGAATAGATCGATGACCCAGAAACCTCGCGGTGCTTTCACAAAGTCCCTGCCACTCAGGTAGGGCTTGATATGGCTCTCGAGTCCGGGAACAGCACCCAGCCCCAGTTCGCGCGCAACGTCCGCTGTCACTTGAAATGCCGCGCCGATGGTCTTCATGCCGACCGAGCACAGGCCGAGGTTGGCGTCGAGCAGCTTGGCCGATCCCAGGTTGGCGCCGATGCGCAGGTCCGCACCGATGAGGCCGGACCGGTCGGTCAGTGCAAGCGCGAGGTCTTCACCATCGCCGCCCTCCGGGCGTTCAGCCACCACTTCTCGCAGCACACCGGTGTGTTCGCCTTTCTGCCCGACCGTCATCGCAATGCGCACGGCCGCACCATTGGCGCTGTCCACCCAAGGGTGATCTGGTATGGCAAAAACAAGCGAAAGCCGGTCGGCGCCGCACAAATGCGGCTCGACCGCGCGGCGTACATAGGTCTGGCGCAGGCTGTTGGACGTGATGAGGCCGAATCGGCGGGCTCGCTCGTCTCTGACCTGCAGTGCGGCCTGGTGCCACCAGCGCATCACGAAATCGGTGGCTTCGGGTACGTCGGGCCAGGCCGCCTGAAGCGCATCGACATAGCCATCGCCCAGGGCTGCACGCATACGCTTGGAGCCGATGAACGGCGGATTCCCCACGATGAAGTCCGCTTGCGGCCACTCGGCTTGGCGCGGGTTCACATAGCGCCACTGCGGCACCTGCGCCGACTCATCCGGTACGGGCTGGCCGGTGACGGGGTGAGGCTTGGTGCTGATGCCGTCCCAGCGGGTGACCGGCTGGCCTGCCTCATCGGTGAGCGGTTCCTGCCGGTCGTAGGCCAGCACGGCATCGCGGTGCTCGATGTTGCCGTAGTCATGCACCACGGGCTCGGCCACGCTGGCGCGCCCCCGGCTGCGGATGTGCCACTGCAGGAAGCCGATCCACAGCACGAGCTCGGCCAGCGCGGCGGCGCGGCCGTTGAGTTCGATGCCGAGCAGTTGCTGCACGGTGACGGTCTCGCGGCCRAGGTCGAGGCTGTCCTGCGCATCACCGAGGGCGTCGAGCTGGTTGAGCACCTCACCCTCCAGCCGCTTGAGGTGTTCCAGCGTCACGTAGAGGAAGTTTCCGCTGCCGCAGGCCGGGTCCAGCACGCGCAGCGTGCACAGGCGGCGCAGAAAGGCACGCACCTGCTCGCGGGCTTCCTTCCACTTGGCGCGCACGGCCGCGTTGTGCCGGTCAAGGGCGGTGAAGTCCTTCTTGGTCTTGACCTCGGGCGGCTGGGCTTCGAGTTCGCTGGCTTCGTGCGCGAGGGTCAGTGCCGCGGCCTGGGCGTCGGCCCATTCGGCGCGCAAAGGCTCGATGACGGTGGGCAGCACCAGGCGTTCGACATAGGCGCGTGGGGTGTAGTGGGCGCCGAGGGCGTGGCGCTCGGACGGGTCCAGCGCGCGCTCCAGCAGGGTGCCGAAGATGGCGGGCTCGACCTCGCGCCAATTGGCGCGGGCGGCTGCGATGAGGCTGTCGATCTGCTCGGTGCTGAGCAGCAGGCTGAAGGCATCAGCGCTGGCGCCCTTGAAGAGCTTGCCGTTGAACTTGAGCACGTCCTTGACGAGGGCCGGCGAGAACCCGCCGCGGTCCATGTCGGCCCACAGGCTGGCCAGCATGCGGCGCAGTGTGGCGGGATCACCGCGGTGCTGGGTGAGTAGCCCGTGGAAAGAGCCAACTGGCAGCAACTCCACGTCCTCCGCAAACATGCTGAACAGGCAGCGCGAAAGGTAGGCGGCCACGTCGTGCGAGCGGTGCCCGGCCTGCTCCAGCGAGCGCGCCAGCGTGGCGAGTTGCTGCGAGACCTCGCGCGTGACCTTGGCGCTGATGCGGGCCGGGTCCAGCGCCGCCGGGTCGGTCCAGATGAGGCGCAGGCGCTCCAGGATCGCGGGCTGCGCCAGGTCGGCCAGGGCGATGCGGTGGCTGCGGGGGTCAGGAAACGGGACGTAGGTACCGCCGCTTCGGCTGAACTCCGCGTAGACCTCCAGCACGGTGCCCACATCGACCACCAGCACGAAGGGCGGGCGTCCCTCAATGGCCGGCAGCGCACGCGCATAGCCTTCGCCCTGTGCCCGGGCGCGTAGCAGGCCGTCGTCGAAGCCCTTGGTGTGTCGGCCGGCCTTCWGCTTCTTCGCCTCAAGGACGAAGTGGCCGCGCCGGTAGCAGTCGATGCGGCCAGGGCTGCTGCTGCCGTCGCCATGAGCGAAGGTCACGGGCCGCTCGAACATGTAGTCCTGCTCGGCCGTGGGGTGCGGCTTGGGCACCTCCAGCAGTTCGCACAGGCCCATCACGAAAGATTGCGCGGTAGCCAACTCTGTCGCTGTCACGCCTTGCCAGCGTTCGATGAACGCGGCGATTGTTGTTTTGCTATCGATTGTTGTTCTGCGATCCATGGTGCGGCATCTTAGAGGTGGAACCTCACCACGGCGATGAAGGAAGCGTTGAAGTTGGCCTGTGCGGCTGGCGTGCGGCTTCTCGTTGCGACACTCCTGATGCTCGGGACTGCATGTGGGGTGGGCGCTGCCCTCGC
>NZ_JBFUCI010000611.1:0-2650 GCF_056405335.1 Variovorax sp. P1_H12_2 | reverse complement strand
GACGCCGGCAGCGTAGCGCACCAGGTCGGTCTGCGGCAGCTTCGGCACCCAGGTCCAGGCGGCCGGATTGGCCACCGACGGATCGGACACGGCCATGGTTCCGGCGATCCAGCCGAGCAGCATGCCGCCCAGCGTGATGATCAGCGGGAAGCGGTCCATCAGCTTGATCACCAGCTGGCTGCCCCAGACGATGATCGGGATGCTGACCAGCAGGCCGAAGACCACGAGCGGCATCTGGTGGCCGGCGCCGGCGCCCTGTGCGGCACCCGCGATCGCGATCACGTTGTCCACGCTCATCACCAGGTCGGCCACGATGACGGTCTTGACCGCGGCCCAGAGCTTGTCGCTCGCCGCGATGCTGCCGTGGGCGTCGTCGTGCTCGGGCGCCAGCAGCTTGACGCCGATCCACAGCAGCAGGATCGCGCCGGCCAGTTTCAGGAACGGAATCGCCAGCAGCGTCAGGGCGAAGAAGATCAGGATGACGCGCAGCACGATGGCGCCAGCGGTGCCCCAAAGGATGCCCTTGGTGCGCTGGGCCGGTGGCAGCTTGCGGCAGGCCAGCGCGATCACGACCGCATTGTCGCCACCCAGCAGAATGTCGATCATGATGATCTGGCCGACGGCGACCCAGAATTCGGGGGTTAGAAATTGCTCCATGAAGTCCTCTCTGTTTTCGTTTCACTCCCGCTCGCGTGGATCGGATGAGGCGTTGACGGAGAGAACGGAGTCTCGGGGGCTTGCAACGCTTCGATCAAACCCGCGAGGGCTCACATCGAAGGTCTTGCTTGACAGCACGCGGCTGCCCGACAGGCCGGAAGTGTTTTGCTTCGTATTGACGACCTGGCGAACCCACTCCCTGGAGAGCGAGTGGGAGCTACTCCCCTTCGTGGGCGGAATTAGAGCATCGTGGCCAGGGTGTTGCAACCAGACTTGTCTCATTCCTTGAAGAGAATGAGCCTGGATTCGGCGTGGACAGGCGCAGCGGTGCTATTGATTTCGGAGCAAGCAATCCCTCCAACCATTGCGGGACATTGCCCGGACTATGATGCGCGCTCGCTTTTTCTTGTCTCCCCATGGCTGCCATTCACATCACCGACATCGAGGCCGCCATCAATTTCTGGCGCGAGAGAAAACCTTCGCCCGACGGCATCACGCTGGCCCCCGAACTGCGGGCGCTGGCCGAGGTCTATGCGCTGATGGTGTTCCACCACGAGGACGAGGTCGACGAAGTCGGCTTCCCTGCCAAGGCCTGGGCCGCCTGGATGGACTGGTACCAGAGCACGCCCGACACCCCGTGCATCGCGATCTGCTCCACCAGCCAGGGCGACGACCAGTGCAAGGGCTGCGGCCGCAGCTTCGACGAGGTGCAGCACTGGCCGGCGATGTCGCCGGCCGAGAAGCGCTCGACCTGGCGTCGCATCACGATGCAGGACACGGCCTGGCGCTTCAACAAGTATGCCGAGCGCGCGCGCGAGACCGAGCAGGTCTGGCCCGAGGACGCGCCGCCCGATCCGGCCGACTGAACGCCATGCGACGCCTCGCGCAAGCCCCGAACCTGGCCATCGCGACGCTGTGGGTGCAGATGCTGCGCGACGACGGCATCGGCGCCTCGGTGCAGAGGGAGTACCTGGGCGCCGCGGCCGGCCAGTTGCCGCCCGACCAGTGCCTGCCGGAGATCTGGATCGAGGACGACGGCCAGCTCGCGCTGGCCGAGCGGCTGTTGCATGCGCTCAAGCACCGGCCGCAGCGTCGCTGGGAGTGCCGTTGCGGGGAGCTGGTGGAGGGCGGATTCGAACAGTGCTGGCAGTGCGGCGCCCCGATGCCCAGGGATTAGGGCCTGTTCACGGGCCCTAGCGCAGCCGCACGGGTTCTATGTCGATGCTGGTCTTGCCGTCGCCCAGCATCAGCGCGCCTTCCTGGATCGTCGCCTGCAGCTGCATCGAGCGCTGCGCCAGCGCCGCCAGCGACTGCGAGGCCGCGGTCGGCACGCGAAACACGCTGAGGTTCTGCGGCCGCGTCAGCTTGGTCTCGATGCCGCGCCACCAGATCTCGGCGGCATGGTTGAAGCAGTAGACGATCACCTCGTCGGCCTTGCCGCAGGCCTTGATCACCGGCTTGTCCTCGGGTTGGCCGACCTCGATCCAGAGCTTCACCTGGCCGGTGAAGTCGCGCAGCCAGACATCCGGCTCGTCCGGGTTCGACAGGCCGGCACCGAAGGCCAGCGTGCCGTCGCCGTTGCACACGTCCTGCAGCTTGTGGGCGTTGAGCGCCAGCGCCACCAGCCGGATCATCATCCGTTCGTCGGTTTCGCTGGGATGGCGCGCCAGGGTCAGCGCGTGGTCGGCGTAGTAGTTGTGGTCGATGTCGGCGACCGCGAGACTGGCCTTGAAGATGGTCGATTTGAGTGCCATCAGATTCGCCGCCGGGCCGCCCCAAGGCGGATCAGCCCCCTCGGGGGGCAGCGAGGACACGAAGTGCCGAGCGTGGGGGCCTTCATGCCCGCCGGGCCAGTTCGGCAGCCTTGCCGATGTAGCTGGCGGGCGTCATGGCCAGCAGGCGCTCCTTTTCGGCCTCCGGAATGGCGAGCGAGCGGATCAGCCCGTGCAGCGCCTCGGCGGTCACGGTCTTGCCGCGCGTGACTTCCTTGAGC
>NZ_JBFUCI010000610.1:0-2654 GCF_056405335.1 Variovorax sp. P1_H12_2 | reverse complement strand
GGGATAGCGCGCGCGCACGATGTCGAGCATCAGCGTCAGTGCGCTGGAGACCACGGTGCCGCCGGTCTCGGTGGCATGGAAGAACTCGTCCTCGGTGACTTCCGAGGCCTGCGTGTGATGGCGGATGAAGACCAGGTCGATCTTCTCGTAGTGCCGCGTCAGGAACATGTAGAGCAGCATGAAGAATCGCTTGGACATGTCCTTGCGCGCCTCGTCCATCGAGCCCGAGACGTCCATCAGGCAGAACATSACGGCCTTGGCCGACGGGATCGGCACCTTGACGCGGTTGCGGTAGCGCAGGTCGATCGGGTCGAGAAAGGGCACGTGCTTGGCCTTGGCGCGCAGCTCCTCGAGCTTGGCCTCGGTCTCGCGGATCTCGCGCTGGATCAGTGCGTCCGTGGCGCGCGGGCTGCGCTGCAGGTGCAGCAGATGGGCCTCGAGCTCGCGGATCTCGCGCCGCGCATCCCCGCCGAGCGCGATCCGCCGGGCCAGCGCGCCGCGCATCGAGCGCACCACGTGCAGGTTGCTCGGACTGCCGTCGCTCACGAAGCCGGCGCGGTGGCTCTTCCACTCGGGCACCTCGGCCAGCTGCGTGCGGATCAGGTGGGGCAGGGCGAGGTCCTCGAAGAACACCCGCATGAACTCTTCCTTGGTCAGGCGGAAGACGAAGTCGTCCTCGCCCCCTTCGCCGTCGCCGGCCTGCGAGCCGCTGCCCGAGCCGCCGCCGCCCTGCGGACGTTCGATGCGGTCGCCCTTGATGTACTCCTTGTTCCCCGGATGCACGTACTCGCGGTCACCGCCCTGGCCGTGGCCGAACACCGGCTCGGACACGTCGCGCTTGGGCAGCGTGATGTCCTCGCCCTGTTCGAGGTCGCGGATGCCGCGGCCGCTGACCGCACGGCGCACGGCCTCGCCGATCTGCTCGCGATAGCGCCGCAGGAAACGCTCGCGGTTGCCAATGGACTTGTTCTTGCCCGACAACCGGCGGTCGATGATCTGCTGCAGCATGGCCACGGCCGGATCTCCTTCAGCTCATCATGAGCTCTTGCGAACGCGCAAATACCACTCGCACAGCAGGCGAACCTGCTTGGCCGTATAGCCCTTGTGGACCATGCGGTTGACGAAGTCCTCGTGCTTCTTCATCTCGTCGGCGCTGCTCTTGGCATTGAAGCTGATGACCGGCAGCAGTTCTTCGGTGTTCGAGAACATCTTCTTCTCGATCACGGTGCGCAGCTTCTCGTAGCTGGTCCACAGCGGGTTCTTGCCCGCGTTGCCGGCGCGCGCGCGCAGCACGAAGTTGACGATCTCGTTGCGGAAGTCCTTCGGGTTACTGATGCCCGCGGGCTTCTCGATCTTCTCGAGCTCGGCATTGAGCGAGCCGCGGTCGAACACCTCGCCGGTGTCCTGGTCGCGGTACTCCTGGTCCTGTATCCAGTAGTCGGCGTAGGTCACGTAGCGATCGAAGATGTTCTGGCCGTACTCCGAATAGCTCTCGAGGTAGGCGGTCTGGATCTCCTTGCCGATGAACTCCGCATAGCGCGGCGCCATCAGCTCCTTGATGTAGGACAGGTACTTCTGCTCGGTCTCGGGCGCGAACTGCTCGCGCTCGATCTGCTGCTCGAGCACATACATCAGGTGCACCGGATTGGCGGCCACCTCGCTGCTGTCGAAGTTGAAGACCTTCGAGATGATCTTGAACGCGAAACGCGTCGACACCCCGCTCATCCCTTCGTCGACACCGGCGTAGTCGCGGTACTCCTGTATCGACTTGGCCTTCGGATCGGTGTCCTTGAGGTTCTCGCCGTCGTAGACCTGCATCTTGCTGAAGATGCTGGAGTTCTCGGGTTCCTTCAGGCGCGTCAGCACCGAGAACTGGGCCATCATGCGCATCGTGCCGGGCGCGCAGGGCGCGTGCGCGAGCGACGAATTGCGCACCAGCTTCTCGTAGATCTTGATCTCTTCGGACACGCGCAGGCAGTAGGGCACCTTGACGATGTAGATGCGGTCGAGGAAGGCCTCGTTGTTCTTGTTGTTGCGGAAGGCCTTCCACTCGCTCTCGTTGCTGTGCGCGAGCACGATGCCGTCGAAGGGGATGGCGCCGAAGCCTTCGGTGCCCTTGAAGTTGCCCTCCTGCGTGGCGGTCAGCAGCGGATGCAGCACCTTGATCGGCGCCTTGAACATCTCGACGAACTCGAGCAGGCCCTGGTTCGCCAGGCACAGGCCGCCGGAGTAGGCATAGGCGTCCGGATCGTCCTGAGCATAGTCTTCCAGCTTGCGGATGTCGATCTTGCCGACCAGCGAGGAGATGTCCTGGTTGTTCTCGTCGCCCGGCTCGGTCTTGGCGACCGCGACCTGGCGCAGCACGGAGGGGTAGCGCTTGACGACCTGGAATTTGCGGATGTCGCCGCCATACTCCTCCAGCCGCTTCACCGCCCAGGGCGAAAGGACGCGCTGCAGGTAGCGCCGGGGGATGCCGTATTCCCGTTCGAGAATCTCGCCATCCTCGGCTTCGTCGAACAGGCCCAGCGGGGTCTCGTTGACCGGCGAACCCTTGATCGAATAGAAGGGCACGTGCTCCATGAGCTGCTTCAGGCGCTCGGCGATCGAACTCTTGCCGCCGCCGACCGGGCCGAGCAGGTAGAGGATCTGCTTCC
>NZ_JBFUCI010000609.1:0-2672 GCF_056405335.1 Variovorax sp. P1_H12_2 | reverse complement strand
CAGGAAGAGGGGCACCACCCGGATGGTCCGGGCGCCGGCGGCGATCAGGGCCAGCGCCGCGGTGCGCAGGTCGGGGGCGAGCAGTTCGAGGTAGGCGCAGGCGACCCGGGCCGTGGGATCGAGCGCCGCGACCTGCCGTGCCACCGCCTCGACCGGCGCACGCCAGCGTTCGTCGCGCGATCCGTGAGCAAAAAGCACGATGCCCAGAGGTGCTGTTTGCATCGCGCCTACCGTCTTAGCACGAGCCAGGTGAAGGCGCCCAGCGACATCACGGAATAGATCAGCCCGGGCGCCGCCGCCGTGATCCACGGCGACCAGTTGCCCAGGTTGCCCAGGTAGCCGAAGACGTTGTTCAGCAGGATGAAGCTGAGGCCGATCATCACGCCGCCGAACACGTAGGTGGTGATCCCCGACTGGCGGAAGTGCAGGTAGGCGAAGGGCAGGGCGAGCACGATCATCACCAGGCAGGACAGCGGATAGAACACCTTGCGCCAGAACTCGATCTCGTAGCGCTGCGCGGTCTGGCCGTTGGCGTCCAGGTGGCGGATGTAGTCGAACAGGTCGAGCGTGCGCATGCGGTCCGGACGCAGCAGCGCGACAGACACCATTTCGCTGCTCAGCGAGGTCGGCCATTCGAGCACCGGCACCGTGGTGGTGACGACGCGCGGGGCGGCGGGGCCGCGCGTGTCGTATTGCTGCCGCTCGACGCCCACCAGGGTCCAGTGGCCGCGGTCGACCCGTGCCGCGGGCGCGGAGGTCTGCGAGACCAGGAAGCCGTCGCCGTCGAATTCGAGGATTCGCGGATCCTTCAGGATGCCGTTGCGCGCCATCGAAACCACGTTGACCGCGAACGACGAGTCGCCCTGCCGCTCCTTGAGCCAGGCCCCGGTGTTGCCGATCAGGGACAGGGAGCCCTGGTAGCGTGCCTTGAGCAACTGGGCCGTGCGGTCGGAGGCCGGGGCGATGTAGTCGCCGATCGCGAAGGTCAGCACCACGAAGCCGAGCCCCAGCAGCAGCAGCGTGCGCAGGGCGCGCCAGGGGTCCAGGCCGCTGGTGCGAAGAATCRTGAATTCGGAACTCTGCGCCAGCCGCGTCATGACGAAGATGGTGCCGATCAGCACCGCGATCGGCAGCAGCTCGTAGAGGTGACTGGGGATCAGCAGCGCGACGTAGAGCAGCGCCTGGGCGGCGCCATAGCCGAGCGAGTCGGGTTTGCCGACCGACTGCAGCTCGTCGACGAAGTCGAAGAAGAAGAACAGGCTCAGGAAGCCCAGGGCGACGAAGGCCACGGCCCTCAGCACCTCCGCATAGATCAGGCGGCGGAAGGTTTTCACGCGTTGGATGTCGTTTCAGGCCGGACCCGGACACGCCGTGCCGGGAGGCCCCAGTTGAAATGTCGCTTCGCGAGCCAGAGCAGACCCAGGACCATCACGCCGCCATGCAGCGCGAGCAGGAAACCGCTCGCGCTGACGCTGCCCGAGCCGATCCAGCTCTGGCCGAGATTGAGCAGGTTGTAGTAGACGACGAAGGCGAACAGCGCGAGCAGCAGGTTGCCGCTGCGGCTCGCACGCGGATTGACGCTCGACAGCGTCAGCGCCAGCAGCACGAAATTGGCCCCCGCGAACAGCAGCCCGACGCGCCAGGCGAGTTCGGCGAGATTGATGGCATTGGGATCGCGCAGCAAGGCCAGCGTGGTGCGCGCCCGCGCCGGCGTCGCGTCGAGCGAGTCGGCCGTGCGGCCGCCCACCTTGGCGCCGTAGGTCTCGAACTCGCTGACCTTGATGCCGGTCGGCTGCAGCGGCTCCTCGATGCGCTGCCCGTTGTTCAGCATCAGATAGCGGATGCCGTTCAGGTCTTCCATGCGGCCGCTGCGGGCCGAGGTGACGATGCGCAGGTTGCGCTCCACCGACGAGATGAACACGTTGCTGGCGGTCGCGCTGTCGGGCGCGTCCTTGTCGATGAAGAACACCCGCAGCCGTCCGGCCGACTCGCGGAACTCGCCGGGCGCGACACGCTCGATGTCGCTGCGGCGCTCGTAGCGTTCGCGCATGTTCTGGGTCTGGGAGTTGGCCCAGGGCCAGCCGACCAGCGCGAACAGCGTGATCAGCAGCAGGATCGGCCAGGCGAAGCGAAGCAGCGGCCGGAGGAAGTCCGCCAGGCCGCGCCCGCTCGAGAACCAGATCACCATCTCGCTGTCGCGGTACATGCGCGACAGCGTGCCGACGATCGAGATGAACAGGCACAGGCTCAGGATGGTCGGCATGTAGCCGAGCACGGTGTAGGTCATCACGAGGAAGACCTCGGAGGGGTTCACGCTGCCCTTGGAGGCCAATCCGAGCGTGCGGATCAGCATCATCGTCATCACGATGGTGACCAGCACCACCAGCGTGGCCACGAAGCTGCGTGACAGCTCCTTGCGTAGAGAGGAATGGAATAACATCGTCGAGGGAAAAAAAGGATTATGGACTTTCAACTCAAGACCCTCTCCATCGCCCAGGCCGCCAACGAAAAAGCCGATGTCCTCATCGTGCTCCTGGCCGCCGGAACCACCACCTCGAAGGACGCGCTTTCCGTCCTGGTCGCGCAGGCCCGGACCGCCGGCGACCTGCCGGACAAGGCCGGCAAGCTGCTCGCGCTGTACCGCGCGGCCGGCGTGGCCGCGCCGCGCGTGC
>NZ_JBFUCI010000608.1:0-2686 GCF_056405335.1 Variovorax sp. P1_H12_2 | reverse complement strand
GGCAAGTCCACACTTGGCATGACCATCGGCCGCTTGCTGGCGCCGAATGCATCTTTCGACGGCGGCGACGTCTTGGTCGAAGGCCGTTCGATTCTGCGCTGCACGGACGCGCAACTGCGCGCCGTCCGACGCGACCGGCTCGGTTTCGTGTTCCAAAACCCGATGTTGGCACTGGACCCGACGATGCGCATTGGCCGCCAGATCGCCCTCGCGCTGAACTTGCCTGCCGGGTCGGCCCGCATCGTCGAACTGCTCGCGAAAGCGAGCCTGAGCGATCCCGCCAGGGTGGCGGCCTGCTTCCCACACGAATTGTCCGGCGGGATGGCGCAGCGGGTGGTGATCGCCCTGGCGATCGCGCGCAACCCCGCGGTCGTGATCGCCGACGAACCGACCGCGTCCCTCGATGCCTCCATTACAGGCGCGATACTCGACTTGCTTATGGCGCTCGGCCGCGACACTGGCGCCAGCTTGGTGATCATGAGCCACGATTTGCGGATGGTCGCGCGGCGCTGCGCGCGCATCCTCGTCATGTATGGCGGCCGCGTCGTTGAGTCAGGCGAGAGCCGCCAGGTCTTCGCCGCGCCCCGTCACCCCTACACGCAGGCGTTGGTGCGGGCTGCGGCCGGTAACGAAGGCCCCGGTGGCCAGCTTCAACCTATTCCCGGAGTGCCGCCCGTGCTGCACCAGCGATCAACCAATTGCGCATTCGCGGCGCGCTGCGCGCATGCGCAGCCGATCTGTCACAGCCAGCGCCCGGCTGATGTCAACCTGCGAGGACGGGTCGTCGCGTGCCACTTTGCGCTCGACGGCAACACTGTTCCTGCCGAGCCCTTGGAGGCGTCGTGATGGTCACCGCCCAACCTACCATCCAGTTGCGTGGACTCGGTGTCACCTACCGCAAGGGTCCGCCTTGGCACCGCATCGCCGTACCCGCCGTCAATCGGGTCGACCTCGACATCGCCCCGGGCGAAACGGTCGGCCTGGTCGGCGAATCCGGATCGGGCAAGACAACGCTGGGGAGGATCATGCTCGGTCTCGTGCGGCCCACCTTCGGGACTTTTCTGTTCGAAGGCAAGCCGTTCGATCCCGTCGTGCGGCGACAGGGCGCGCTGTCGGTGGTCTTCCAGCATCCGGAGTGGGCATTGAACCCTCGCCTGCGCTGCGGCGCCTCGATTGCCGAGCCGTTGCTGATCCAGAGACTCGGCGACCGCGCCGAGCGACAGCGCCGGGTCGCCGCCATGCTCGCCGAGGTCGGCCTCGACGGCGAGCTCGCTGCCCGCTACCCGGGCGAGCTGTCGGGCGGGCAGCGCCAGCGCATGGCGATCGCACGGGCGCTGATCACGAGCCCACGGTTTATCGTGTTCGACGAGGCAGTGAGCGCGCTCGACGTCTCGGTGCAGAGCCAGATCCTGAATCTGATCCGCGGCCTGCAACAGCAGCACCGCTTCGCCGCACTGTTCATTTCGCACGACCTCGCGGCGACCCGCTACGTCTCGCACCGGATCGCGGTCATGCGCGCGGGCGACTTGGTGGAAGTCGCTTCCGCGCAGCAGTTCTATACCCGTCCCGAGCACCCGTACAGCCGTGCGCTGCACGATTCGATCGTGTGACGACCCCGACCGCGCGAGTCGATTCCTGGAGACCCTATTTTGAAGCCTTTCTCTATCGCGGGCCTGCAACTCGCCCTGGCGCCCGGGGACAATCGAGACTGCATCGAGCGCGAAATCGCGTCGACGGTGAAGCGCTTTCCATGGGTGCAGATGGTCCTRTTGCCTGAACTTGCCTCGTTCGGCTCGGCGCTCGGCAGCGCCGAGCCATTGCCGGGACCGACCGAGGCGCGTTATCAGGCGCTCGCCCGAAAGCTCGGCATCTGGCTCGTGCCCGGATCGCTGTACGAACGGGAAGGTGACCGCATCTACAACACCGCCATCGCGATCGACCCAGCGGGCATGACCGTTGCCCGCTATCGCAAGATCTATCCGTTTCTTCCTTACGAAGCCGGCGTCACCCATGGCAGGGAATGCGTGGTGTTCGACGTGCCGGAGGTCGGGCGTTTCGGCCTGTCGATCTGCTACGACCAATGGTTTCCGGAAGTGGCCCGAGCTCTCGTGTGGAAAGGGGCGGAAGTCATCCTGCATCCCACGCTCACCAGCACCATCGATCGTGCCCAGGAGCTTGTGCTGGCCCAGGCGAACGCCATCGTGAACCAGTGCTACTTTGTGGACATCAACAATGCGGGGGAGCTTGGCAACGGCCGCTCGATCATTGTCGGGCCCGAAGGCGAGGTTATCCACCAGGCCGGCGAGCACAACGAGGTCATTCCGGTGACGCTCGACCTGGAGCGGGTCCGCGCGTCCCGCAGGCGCGGGATCAACGGGCTGGGCCAGATGCTGAAGTCCTTTCGCGATACGCGCGTCGACTTTCCGTGCTACGCGAACCCGCCGGCCGATTCGCGAAGCTTGCGTGAGTTGGGACCGCTGACGCTGCCGGCGCGCGGCGAGTAATTGTGAATGCGCGCCAGCGCGATGGAGGAACGCAATGAGCACTTTGACCTCGAGCACCTTGAATGAACAGCAGATCCTGGGCGCCGTCCGCAGCTTGAAAGAGGAGTCCGTCGACATGCTGTGCGAACTGGTGGCGCATGCGTCGCTGCTGGGGGATGAAGCCCCGGCGCAGGCCGTGATGG
>NZ_JBFUCI010000607.1:0-2718 GCF_056405335.1 Variovorax sp. P1_H12_2 | reverse complement strand
AGTTCGACTATCAGACACCGGACGCATTGGTACGTGCGGGGAAGGCCCGCGTGGTCATCGACTATATCGAGTCGATCGCCGGCGGTGCGACAGGATGATCCTGCGCGATCTGGGGAATGACGAAGCCCAATACCGCATCCTGACGCCAAGTTGGGCGCACAGCCCCACCTCCGGCGCTGGTGCAGCCCGTAAGGGTGGGCGCTTCAACCGCGCCGGCCTCGAGGCGCTGTATCTCTCCCAGAGCGAAGAAACGGCACTCTGGCGGAATACCGGCAGCATGCGCTGCTGCTGAAGCCAGGCATCATCACTACGTTCCTCGTGAGCCGCCTGCGGGTCGTCGACTTTTCGGCCGGCTACACTGCCGACGTCTGGGATCCGCTATGGGCCGACTACGCATGCAATTGGCGGCAACTCGCATTCGATGAGGGCATCGAGCCGCCGAGCTGGGTGCTCGGCGACTTGGCGCTCGATGCAAGCGCAGCGGGGATCCTGTTCCCTTCGACCGTGCATGTAGGCGGAGTGAATCTCGTACTGTTCCACAGCAGCACGCTTTCCGCGGACGCGTTGCGCGTGCACGACCCAGACGGCCAGTTGCCCCGCGACAACAGATCCTGGAATCCCCCACAACGGCGTGACCTCGAGTCATAACTTCGAAGCCCGCGCGAGCGAAAGCAAAGGGCTCTGTCGCAACAAGCAGCGAATGGCGTCGGAAGGCGCGACGCCGGTCGAGGAGGGCGTGCTCATTGACCTGAGCTCTTGGTCGATTTCTTCGAGCGCGCGGCCTGTGGTCTTTCGTTGTCCTCCCGGTGGGCCTCAAGCTGGCGCAGCGCGGTGGCCGTCGCAGCCTGACTTTCTCGGAGTTGAGATACCTCGCGCTCAGATTGCTCCTGCTGGCGCTGCAGCTGCGCTGCGAGGTCGGTTGCCCGCTGCTCGGCGCCGGCGGCGCGCTCACGCAGGGTAGCAAGCTCGAGTTGCACCTCCTGGTGCTGGCGCGACCAGTTGGCTTCAGCATCGCGGTGCGCTGACTTCGCGGACTGGAGGGCCTGCTGCGCTGTTTCCTGGAAGTCGCGGGCAGCTTCCAGGTCGGCCGCGCGCGCCTTCTGTTCCTTCGCGAGCTCGACGTTGGCCTGGCGCGTGGCCATGCGCTCGCGATCGATCTCGGAGAGGAGACGACGCTCCTGCGCGAGATGGCGCTCCTCGGCTTCGTCCGCGGCGCGCTGCTTGGCGCCGAGTTCCATCGCAGCCTTCTCGCGCAGCGCTTCCCTGCTGACTACCGTCTCTTCAAAAGCCTTGCGCAGGCGCCGCACCTCAGCCTCCGACTCACTCAAAAGGCGCGCGGATTCCTGCCGCTGCGCGAGCGCCTGGGCCTCCATGGCTGCGACGGCCTGACGTGACGAGGCGAGGGCCTCTTCGTGCGCGATCCGGGTCTGCTCGTACGAGCTCTCACGCTGCTGCAGATCGGCTTCCTTCTGGGCCAGGGCACTAGCTCGAGCTCGCGCCGTGTGGCCTCGGTCTTCTGGACCTGCACCTGGGCGGCTTCGCGGCGTGCGACGTCCCAGAACTGCTGGGCGGCCTGGACGATGGCCAAGGGTAGCTTTTGTGCCTCGGCGTCGACCTGGCCGCCGATGCGGCCCTCCAGGCGCTTGCCGAGCGTGGCGAACCAGCGCTCCAACATCGGGCTCACGGTGTTGGGCGAGCCGCTGCCGATCTTCTGGCGCACGCGCTCGATCGTCGGGCGCAGACCTTCCTGCAGCAGCGCGTCGGCGGCCTCCCAGACTTGAGGCATCCTGGATGCCGCGGCTGGGTCGAATCGGGTATTGCAAGGTACCCACTGGCGACTCGGCCCCGACTGCGGGGGCACCGTCAAGCTAGTGTTGCTCGACATCGATGGGGATGAGGCGCGGCAAGCGGCCGAGGACGTTGGCACAGGCTCATCAATTGGTTTTGGCTGCGATGTGACATCCGCATCCGACTGCCAGTCGGCGGTGGAAAAAACGCTGGCTTGGGCTGGCAAGATCGACGTGTTGATCAACAACGCCGGCCTCACTCAAAAACGCGCACTGACTGACGTCACGGACGCCGACTACACGCTGATCACTGACGTGGTCTTACGGGGCACGTTGCAGATGTCGCAGGCGGTCAGCAATGCGATGTGACGCGACAGCCGCGCCGCCCGCGCGCAAGGTGGTGAGTCGCAGCATTCCATCGATGGTCTGAAACGTGTCGGTGCCAGTCAATGTGACGCGCCGACCAGTTTCCATGCGGTACTCGGTCGCGACTTCGCTCTGGTTGATCGCGCCTTCGTCGTCAGGAGATGCCTCGAGATATTCGGTGTACTTCAGGACCACGTGCCGCTTCCCGATCTGATCCGTGACCTCGATGTGCTCCGTGGCTGTTTTCCTTCGTTGCGGCATGCGCCTCCTTCGGACGTCCAACAGAAAATCACCGCGATCGTTTTGAGTGCAGCCTGTACGACGATGTGCGCGCCTCACGTCTGAATGTAGGCACGCAGTTGGTCGATCGTCTGCTCATGATCGGCAATGATGTCATCCATCAGATCCCGGATGGAGATCATGCCGATCACCTTGCCCGCGTCGACCACCGGAAGATGGCGAATCCGCTTGTGACTCATCAGGCCCATGCACTCGCGCGTGCGAGTGGTGGGCGTGACGGTCATGACGTTGGGCGTCATGATTTCAGATACCTGCACCGCCTTGG
>NZ_JBFUCI010000606.1:0-2727 GCF_056405335.1 Variovorax sp. P1_H12_2 | reverse complement strand
CGATCTGTTCGACCACGGACTGGCCCCAACCCAGCGCCTGCTGTTTCTCGACGATGGCCTTGCCGATGTCCCAGTAGAGCGCGATCAGCTCGCGGTTCACCGCGCGCGCGACCGACAGGCGCGCCGCGGCGACGCGCTCCTTCAAGGTTCTAATGAAATTTGCGTAGTCGTCGGCGAGGTCAGGGCTGCGGGTCATTGCCCCCACTGTAGACCAGCGTGAGTGCTGAGTTCGCGTCAACGCGATGCCTCTGCTTATTCCAGCCAAATCGAGTCCAAGATGGCGATGGATTTCGACATGACCACAAGCGCGGGCCGAGCGGCTGATCCTCACGATGTACGCCGGCAGGGCGCATCAAGCGCAAGGATCTCGAGGCGGGTGAGAACTTCGCCGAATACGTTCCCTACTGGTTGAAGGCGCCGCCCAGCCGTGACGAAGGCTGCGATCCGCCTGCAGCGACGCAGGGGCAGGGCGCCTCGGCAACGACTTCCGTTGAACTTGCCGGTGCCTAGTAGGTCATCTCGATGGCCATGCCCTGGGCCCACCGGCTCTCCCAATGGGCGAGGTAGGTTGCCGCCACCTTCGGATTGCTCCACACCACCAGCACGTTTTCAGAATTGGACTTCGCTGCCGCCTGGCTGTAGTTGAAGGAGCCCGTCTGCGTGTGCTTGCCGTCCACCACAATGTACTTGTCGTGGTGGATCGCATAGGTCGAGATCACCTTGGTCGGAATGTTGGCGCCGACGAGCAGGTTCATCGCCGCGATGTTCGCCTTGCCGCGGTTGCCCTTGTCGTCGATGAGCACGCGCACATCGACGCCATGTCGCTTCGCATCGGTCAGGGCGCGGACGACTGAAGGCGAAGTGAAGGAATAGCCGGCCAGCCGTATCGAGCTGCGGGCACTGCCGATGACCTTGAGCACGAGCGCTTCGGAGCCCGCATCGGGCGAAAAGGCCACTTCGATCTGCGAGTCGAAAGGCGGGGCGCTGGGGGAACTGGCACAGCCAGCGAGGAGGGCGAAGGCAATGCCCAGCAGGGCAGGGCGCGAGGCAGGAAGGAAAAAGGATCGCATGCGGTGTTCAGGTTGGGGCGGCGACTGTAGCAACTTTGTACGCGCTGTCTGGCGCGCCGCAGCCGCGCCTGTTCGGCGAAGCTGCCAGCCGATCTTGCATGCATTCCATGGTGCGCCACGACAGCTCAGCTACGATGCTTGCGGCGTTCGTGGCCCCACCTGTGGTCGCGCTCTTCTGGAACGTTCGGTTGGCTCTGGCTGCACGGGGAAGTTGCCTACGTGATCCGCTCATTGGTCATGCGCGTGCAACCGGCAAGTCGGCGCAAGTGATGGTGTGGTTGGGCGTCTCCAGGGACTGGCGCATGACCATCCTGTGCTTCGCGCTGGTGATCCTCGCGCTTGCCCACGGAATCGCGCCGCGCCCATGCTGCTGGTTGATGGCGTCGACCGCGCGCATCTCATAGCGAGGATCCTTGCCGGGCTGGTCCACCGCGAGTTCGCCCTGCATAACGGCGGCGTCCTGGAGCCCGACGCCCGCCTTGGCGTCGTTGTAGCCAGGCTTGAAGATGGCGTAAAGGCCGCGAATTGCTGACGCCGCCGCAAACAAGCGGGTGCCTGCCCGTCGGCCTGCGCAATGGCACGGCCCGATACTTTCCGAACATCTTACGAACGTAGCAGGGAAGGCGCGAATGATGCAGACTGCAGGCATGCATAGCAGCGATGTCGTTACTGAAAAGAGCAATCGCGAGTCCGCCGAAACTTCGGACGGCGCCGCGAAGCTGAGCGACGCGGGAACCCTCGCTGCCTTCGAGCGCAGGATCAGACTCAAGGAATCCGCAGCACGACAACGCTTCAGACAAAACGTCGTCTTGGCAATCATCATCGCGCTGGCCGCRCTGACACTCGTCGTGATCGTGCAGGTCGGCCACGCGCCCTGACGCACCACCAGGGGCAGGGCTTGGGCGCTGGCCGCCATTCAGTGCCAACGTCACTGCGACCCTTTTCAGTATGGCCAAAGATCGACACAAGAACCTCGAACTTGCCCTTCCCGGGAACGCAAAGGCCGCGCCAGCGCCCGCCCGCCGCAGAAGCAAGCAGGGCCGGCCGCAGGTAGTTCACCCGGGTCGTGGTCTCCGGCGCGGTCGTCAGCGACTCTTCATGTACGCCGCGTACAGCGAGGGCTGGAGGTCGCGAAGCAACTTGCGTCGCTCGATGATGTCGGCGTGGCGGCCCTGCCGCTCCAGGCCGAGCAATTCCACCAGCAGACGCATCGCCTGCTCTTGCACGCTGTGCAGCGAGGCCTGGGCGAGCGCCAGGTGCTCACGAAGACCGGGGCGCTCGATGAGCACCCAGGCAGCAAACCAACTCAGATCTGCAATCTCGCCGTCGGCCGGGGAGGTCGCGTCGAACTTCGCCTCGAAGCTGCGAATCAATTGCGGCAGGAGCGGGTCGGGCGAGCGTTGCGCGACGTTCTCCAGCAGCGTTGGCGACAGCCATCCCAGTTCCGCGAGCAGTGGCCAGGTCGCCTGCAGACCGAGCAGGTGCAAACGGGCCTCGGCCATCCAGGCCAGCGGCACCGGCTTGCGTCGCCACGATTCGATGGTGGCGACCGCCTGCGCGGCGGCCTCCCAGTTGCCTGCACGCAGCCAGATTGGCGCCGCATGGTCCTGCGGATGCCGGGCATCGAAGGCCAGTGACCCGGCGCGGCGTGCGATGT
>NZ_JBFUCI010000605.1:0-2738 GCF_056405335.1 Variovorax sp. P1_H12_2 | reverse complement strand
ATCGCGAACAGAGGCGCGAGCGCCATCAGGGTCTGCATGCCCATCCAGGCGGTGCGCGCCAGCATCTGCGTGGGCTCGTAGGCGATGCCGCGCTCGAACTGCAGGCCGCGGCGCATGGCGGCGCTCAGGGTGCCGCCGAGCGACTCGGCGGTGAACCAGAGGCCGCCGATGGCGGTCGCCAGCATCACCAGCGTGGTCAGCTCGCGGGAGCGGGCCACATTGCCTTCTTCGCGCGCCTTTTCGAGGCGCCGCTCGGAGGCCGGTTCCGTTTTTTCGAGATCGCTTTCCTCAGCCATTCATGCTCCTGGAGCAGCAGGCGAGGAACGCCTGCACATGACTGATTATTCGATTCGAAGGGCCGGAACAATCGCCCGATCAAGAGCGCTAACGCCCTCCTTCTCGCTGAATCAGAGACTCAGAAGCCGAGGCTTTCCAGCAAGTCGTCGACCTGCGACTGGTCGGCCACCGCATCGGGGTTCCCGGCCACGATCTGCGGGCCGTTCTGCAGGCTGTTGTGGACGATTTCCTGCCGCTTCTCGAGCGGCGTGTTGTCGATCAGGACCTGGAGCAGCTCGGTCTCCATGTCGTTGACCACTTCCATCATCTTCTTGATGACCTGGCCGGTCAGGTCCTGGAAGTCCTGCGCCATYAGGATCTCCATGAGCTGCGTGTTGATCGCGTTGGTCTTCTGCGGCACATCCGCCAGGTAGCCCCGCGTGTCCATCACGAGTTCGCGCGCATGGTCGAGCTCGATCGGATTGGCGAACCATTCGTCCCAGCGCTTGCTCAGGCCCTTGGCATCGGTGGCCAGTCCTTCCTGCAGCGGCTGCGCCACGTCGATGGCGTTGAGCGCGCGGTGCGCCGCCCGTTCGGTGGTCGCGGCCACATAGGCCAGCCGGTCGCGCGCATCGGGGATCGCCTGGGCCGCCTTGGCCACCTCCTTGTCGAGCCCCAGTTCGCGCAGGCCTTCGCGCAACTGACGCGTCAACTGCCCGATGCGGCCCAGCAACTCTTCGGCGGTGTTCCCCTGTTCGGCGTCGATCGCGTTCATGCTCATGGTAGTCAACCCTTGTTGAGTTTCTCGAAGATCTTGGTGATCTTCTCTTCGAGCGTGGCGGCCGTGAAAGGCTTGACCACATAGCCGTTCGCGCCGGCCTGCGCCGCTGCGACGATGTTCTCCTTCTTGGCTTCGGCCGTGACCATCAGCACCGGCAGCTTGCTGAGCTCGGGGTCGGCGCGGATGGTCTGGAGCATGGTCAGGCCGTCCATGTTGGGCATGTTCCAGTCCGAGACCACGAAGCCGAAATTGCCGCCGCGCAGCTTCTCGATGCCGGCAGCGCCGTCCTCGGCTTCGTCGACGTTGAGGAACTCGAGCTCCTTCAACAGGTTGCGCACGATGCGCCGCATGGTCGGGAAGTCGTCCACGACCAGAATCTTGATGCTCTTGTCAATCACTTTTCTCTCCACTCCAACAGTTCGTTTTTCAAACCCGATTCGTGCGCGCGCCGAAGGTGCGCAGGTGCGCCAGCACGCGGCGCGCCATCTCTCCCAGCGGCGCCACCTCGTCGGCGGCGCCGAGCGCGATCGCTTCCTTCGGCATGCCGAAGACCACGCAGCTCGCCTCGTCCTGGGCGAAGGTGTGGGCGCCGGCGCGCTTCATGCGCAGCAGTCCCTCGGCGCCGTCCTTGCCCATGCCCGTGAGGATCATCCCGATCGCATTCTTGCCGGCGTGCCTGGCCGCCGAGTCGAACAGCACGTCGATCGAGGGGCGGTGGCGGTTCACCGGCGGCTCCTGGTCCAGGTGCGCCACGTAGTTGGCGCCGCTGCGGCCGAGCGAGAGGTGAAACCCGCCCGGCGCGATGTAGGCATAGCCCGGCAGCACGCGCTCGCCGTGCTCCGCTTCCTTGACCGTGATGCGGCACAGGCCGTCGAGCCGCTGCGCGAACGAGCGCGTGAAGCCCGAAGGCATGTGCTGCGCGATGAGGATCGCCGGCGAGTCCGGCGGCAGCGGCTGCAGCACCTCGCGGATCGCCTCGGTGCCGCCCGTGGAGGCCCCGATGATGATCAGCTTCTCGGTGCTCAGCAGCGGACTGCGCAACAACGCCTCGGGCGCGCCGTCGGCCGCGGTGCGCGCCGAGGCGGCATGCCGCGAAGGCAGCAGCCGGGCGCTGGCGGCCGTGCGGATCTTGCCCGCGATCAGCTCGGTGTAGTTGAGCAGGCCGTCGCGCACGCCCAGACGCGGCTTGGTCACGAAGTCGATGGCGCCGAGCTCCAGCGCGCGCAATGCGATTTCCGAGCCGCGCTCGGTCAGCGACGACACCATGACCACCGGCATCGGCCGCAGGCGCATCAGCTTCTCGAGGAACTCGAGGCCGTCCATGCGCGGCATCTCGACGTCGAGCGTGAGCACGTCCGGGTTGGTGACCTTGATGAGGTCACGGCCCACCAGCGGATCGGCCGCGGTGCCGACGACCGTCATGTCAGGCTGGCTGTTGATGATTTCTGTCATCACGCTGCGTATCAACGCCGAATCGTCGATGCACAGCACCTTGATCTTGTTCGCGCTCACCAGAGTCCTTTGGTTCGTGCCACCGGCGTCGCTTCGGCGCCGGCGCAGTTGAATTTGCGCAGCTCGATCGCCGGGCGCTGGACGGACAGCTTGCGCAGCAGTTCGCCCTCCTCGCGCTGGATCGCCTGCACGTCGTTCTGAGCCCGCAGCTTGCGCACCACCGCCTTCC
>NZ_JBFUCI010000604.1:0-2761 GCF_056405335.1 Variovorax sp. P1_H12_2 | reverse complement strand
CTGGAAGATGAACTGGATGTTGCGGCGCAGGGCCTGGAGTTCGCGCGTGGGCAGCTCGCGGATGTTCTTCCCGCCGAACTCGATCGCGCCGCTCTGGCTCTCGACCAGGCGCAGCAGCGAACGACCGGTGGTCGATTTGCCGCAGCCCGATTCGCCCACCAATGCCAGCGTCTCGCCGGGGTAGAGATCGAAGCTGATCTTTTCCACCGCATGCACGCGGCGCTTCACGCGGCCGAAAATGCCGCTGCGCACGTCGAAGCGCGTGACCAGATCGCGCACGCGAAGGATCGGGCCGGCCTCTTCGCGCACGGTGGTCTGCGGCGTGGTGTTGGTGCACGGCACGGTCTCGGGCCTGCCCTCGGTGCGAAGCAGCTCGAATTTGGCCGGGAGATCGGTGCCCTGCATCGCGCCCAGCTTCGGCACCGCCGACAGCAGGGCCTTCGTGTAGGGGTGCCGGGGCGCCGCGAACACGGCGTCCGAGGTGCCCGCTTCCACCTTGTCGCCGCGGTACATGACGAGCACGCGGTCGGCAATCTCGGCCACCACGCCCATGTCGTGCGTGATGAAGAGCACGCCCATGCGCATCTCCTTCTGCAGCTCGCGGATGAGCTGGAGGATCTGCGCCTGGATGGTCACGTCGAGCGCGGTGGTGGGCTCGTCGGCGATCAGCAGCTGCGGCTTGCACGACAGCGCCATCGCGATCATCACGCGCTGGCGCATGCCGCCCGAGAGCTGGTGCGGAAAGCGGTCGAGCACGTTGCGCGCTTCGGGAATGCGCACCAGCTCCAGCATGCGCAGCGCTTCGGCGCGCGCGGCCGAATTGCTCTTGCCCTGGTGGATGCGGATGGCCTCGGCAATCTGATCCCCGGCAGTGAACACCGGGTTCAGCGAGGTCATCGGCTCCTGGAAGATCATCGCGATGTCTGCGCCGCGAATGCCGCGCATCGTGCCGTCGCGCGCCTGCGCCAGGTCGAGCACCTCGCCATTGCGGCGGCGAAACGCCATGCGGCCGCCGAGTATGCGGCCGCCGCCATGTTCCACCAGCCGCATCAGCGCGAGCGAGGTGACCGACTTGCCCGAGCCTGATTCGCCCACCACCGCGAGCGTTTCGCCATGGTCGACGTGGAAGGACAGATTCTTGACGGCATCGACGGTGCGCTCGGAAGTCGAGAAGCGCACGGTGAGGTCGTCGACGGCGAGAACGCGACCGTCCGGGAGGGCGAGGGCAGGGGTGGACATGCGAGTGCGAGGGGAAGAGGGCGTGTGCGTCAGGCGAAGATGGCCGTGACCGGCGCTTCATCGCCGCGGGCGTGGCCGCGGTACATGCCTTCGGTGTTGAAGGCGAGGCTCAGGTTGCCGTGGCGGTCGACGGCGATCAGCCCGCCGCTGCCGCCGATGGCCGGCAGCGACTGCTGCACGACGGCGTGCGTGGCGGCTTCGAGCGTTGCGCCGCCGTAAGCCATGCGGGCGCAGACGTCGTAGGCCGCGGCAACGCGGATGAACGTCTCGCCGCTGCCGGTGCACGAGACGGCCGCGGTGCGGTCGTCTGCGTAGGTGCCGGAGCCGATGAGCGGCGTGTCGCCGATGCGGCCGACGCGCTTGTTGGTCATGCCGCCGGTCGAGGTGGCTGCCGCCAGGTGGCCGTGCATGTCGAGCGCCACGGCGCCCACGGTGCCGAACTTGCGGTCTTCGTCGAGCGGTGGCGTCATGGCCGCGCCCTCGTGGTCCACGACCACGCGGCCGGTGTCGCGTACACGGTAGAGCTGTTGGCGGCGCGCCTCGGTGGAGAAGAACGAAGGCTCGACCATGTCCAGCCCGTGTTCACGCGCGAAGACTTCGGCGCCCGCACCGGCCAGCAGCACGTGGGCGCCGTCTTCGAGCACGGCGCGCGCGGCATGCACCGGGCGGCGGATGCGGCAGACGCCGGCAATCGCGCCGGCGGCGAGCGTGGTGCCGTCCATCACGGCAGCATCGAGCTCGTGCGTTTCGTCGTGCGTGAACACCGCGCCGTGACCGGCGTTGAAGAGCGGGCAGTCTTCGAGCATCTCGACCGCGAGGCACACGGCGTCCATGGCGGATGCGCCCTCGAGCAGCATCGCCTGCGCGGCGCGCGTGATGTTCTGCAGGGCGTCGTGGTAGCCCTGAGCCTGCGTGGCGTTGGTGGTGGCTGCGCTGATGGTGCCTGCGCCGCCGTGAATGGCGATGACGGGAATGCCGGGGAGTTTCATCGGGAAGATTTGTTCTTTTGCTTGCGGGTGTCGGCCTCGTCGGCCGCGCCGTTCAGGCCGGCGCGGTGCGTGCCGGTTTCGGCGCGCGGCAAGCCGTTGGCACCGTGCAGCCACGGTCGCACGGCCTGCAGGACGCGGCTTGCGGACTGCACCGCGCCCGGCGCACGCAGCGCGACGGCGCTGGTCAGGGCCTCGATCAGCGCGAGCACGCTGGTTTCGCAGTTCGGGCGGTAGCTGGTTTCGGTCTGGCAATACAGCGCCACGTCGGCCAGCGGCGCGAGTGGCGAGCTTGGCCGGTCGGTCAGCGCGAGCACGGCGCAGCCCTGGCCCTTGGCGATCTGTGCGAGCGCCACGGTGTCGGTGAGGTAGCGCGGAAAGGTCAGGCCGATGAACAGGTCCTGCGGCCCCGCATGCATCAACGTGCGCGCCGCATGCGTGACGCCGCTGACGCTGGACAGCATCCGAACGTCGTTGCAGCTGCCGTCGAGCCCGTGCTGCAGCAGGCCCGCGTGCCAGCCGCTGGCGCCGTAGCC
>NZ_JBFUCI010000603.1:0-2777 GCF_056405335.1 Variovorax sp. P1_H12_2 | reverse complement strand
GGGCCTGTCGATGCGTGGCCACCGCGTGCTGTTGGTCGATCTCGATCCCCAGGGCTCCGCCACGACGCTGTTCGGCGTGCTGCCGGATGCCGAAGTCGAGACCGAGCACACGGCCATGTCGCTGTTCACCGGCGATCAGGAAAACCTGAAGTACGCCGTCCGTCCCACCTACTGGCCGAACATCGACCTGGTGTGCGCGGCCCCCCTGCTCTACGGTGCGGAATTCCACCTGCCGGCGCGCCAGGCCCGGGATCCCGGCTTCGAATTCTGGCGGGTGCTGGACCGCGGGCTGGACCTGCCGCGCGAGGAGTACGACGTCATCGTGATCGACACGCCACCCTCGCTGAGCTACGTGACCATCAACGCGCTGATGGCGGCGGACGGCGTGATCATGCCGCTGCCGCCGTCGGCGCTGGACTTCGCGAGCTCGGCCCAGTTCTGGGACCTGTTCTCGGACCTGTGCAACCAATTGGTCCGCAGCCGCGGCAAAGACAAGAGTTTCGAGTTCATCGACGTCCTGTTGTCGCGTGTCGAGGCATCGGACACCGCCAGTTCGGTGGTGCGGCAGTGGGTGCTCGAGGGCTATGGCGACAAGGTACTGCCGATCGAGATCCCGAAGACCGCGGTGGCGGCGACGGCGAGCGCCGAGTTCGGCACGGTCTACGATCTGCCGCGGGGGTCGGTCAACTCCAAGACCTTCTCACGGGCCAGGGTGGCCTACGACCGGATGTGCGAACTGATCGAGCAGCAGATCGAGGCGGTCTGGGCGCGTCAGGTCGCGGAGCGGCAAGTTCTGGAAACGGCGGTTTGACATGGGATTGAAAGACAAAGCTTCCAAGATCGACTTCGCGTCGATCATGCCGACTGCGCAGCCCAATCCGGAGCTCGCAAAGCCCAAGACGGCGCCCGGCGCGATGATGGCATTTGCCAACGATCAGCGCTCGGATCTGTTGCGGGAGAACGACCAGCTTCGAGTGCGCGCAGCGCAGGTGGACGAACTGGAAGGGCGCCTGAGCGAAGTCAGCGAGGAACTGCGCAGCTGGGATGGCGCGCTGCCGGCACGCCTCATCGACACCGCCGACATCGCGCGCAGCGAGTTCGCCAACCGGCATGCGTCGGCTTTCGAAGGAAAGCTGTTCGAGGATTTCAAGCGCGAGATCCAGGAGGCTGGCCGGAACTCGCAGCCGATCAAGGTTCGCGCGATCGCGAATCCAGGCGATGGCCCGCGCTACGAACTGGTGTTCGGGCACCGGCGTTACGAGGCTTGCCGCCAGATCGGCTTGCCGGTCTGGGCGGTGGTCGAGAACCTGGACGATCGGGCGCTCATCGAGGAGATGGACCGGGAGAACCGGGGCAGGGCGGATCCTTCGCCCTGGGAGCAGGGCATGACGTACCTGCGCGCGCTCGACAAAGGTGTCTATCCCTCGAACCGGCAGATGGCGGCGGCGCTGGGCGTCGACATCAGCAATCTCGGCAAGGCGCTGGCGCTGGCTCGACTGCCTGCGACGGTCATTGCGGCCTTTCCGACGCCGCAATCGATCCAGCTGGCCTGGGCAACCGATCTCGGCAAGGCGATGATCGAAGACGAATCGGGTTTGCTCGCGCGGGCGCAGGCCCTGTCGATGGACAAAGGCGTGCTGCCCGCCAAGAGTGTTTTTGCCGGGCTGGTGTCGCCGCCTTCGGTGGTGCCCGAGGCCGCTCCGCTGCCGGCACAGGCCAGCCATGCGCTGAAGGTGGCTGGCCAGAAGGTGGGCTCCTTGAGGTTCGACGCCATCGGGCGGCCCTCGGTGAGGCTGTCGATCAAGCTGAACCAGGATCAGCAGAAGGCTCTGATCAAGGCGATGCAGGGATTTGTCGATTCGATCTGAGTGTCGGGCTGAAGGCAAAGGGGGGGTAGTTTCAAACTACCCCCCTTTTTTTTGGGGTCCGGCACCGAACCGTGGAGGGGGTAGTTTCAAACTACCCCCGGCCCGCAGTGATCAGGAGCGACCCGCCTCGATGCGTTCCAGCGACGCGAGAATCTCCGCCAGCGTCGATTTCATGATGCCCATGTCCCGATCGCGGCGTGCCTCGGCCAAGGGGTCGAAGCCGGGCCCCGCGGCCTGCGCGCCGCCGGCAAAGCCGTCCTTGGCGCGTGCCACCACATCGTCCAGTTTGGTAATGAGGTTGTTGCGCAGCGTCGAGAACTGGGCGAGCTCCCGACGCACCGCAGCCATTTCCCGCGTCAGCATCGCAAGCTGCTCCTGAACCTCCTGAACCTCCTGCAGCACTGGCTCCGGCGTGGCCACCGCGGGTGCCTGCACCGAGGGCGGGGGCGAGATGGGGCCGAGGGCGGAGCGGAAGTGGTCGGCGGTGCGGGCCACAGCCAGTTCGAGGACTGCGTGGGAATCGGACTCGGCCAGGAAAGGCCACAGTTCGTACACGCGTCCGATCGCCGCCGCGGTGCGCAGCCTGAGACCGGGACGACCGCTGCGCCGCGGTCGTTGCAGCGCTTCGTGGGTGAGCGAGGAGGGCGCTTCGCTCGTGTCGATCTCCGCCTGGCTGGCCATGCAGGCCCTGAATGCACCTGCGGCGCTCCACTTCTTGAGGGAAGCATCGGCGGGTGCGCGCACGCCATGGATCAACGTCAGGATGCGGCCGAGTTCTGCCAAAGTGCAGACGGCTGGCCACCCTTGGCTGGCCACGACTTCCCTGGCGGATTCTTCATTCTGATTGGCCGGGGAATGGTCGGCAGGGCTCGCCAGGCGAATGTCGACGAAGACTGGAGTGGGCTGCAT
>NZ_JBFUCI010000602.1:0-2788 GCF_056405335.1 Variovorax sp. P1_H12_2 | reverse complement strand
GGCCTGCTGCATCGCGCCCGGATGGAAGGCCGTGATCTGGTTGTTGTCCCGGTCGTTCATGATCATGGCCTGGGCCGAGACGGTGTCCTCAACCTGCCCCACGAACTCGGTGCTGATGCCCAGCGTGCGCAGGCGCTCGAGGTAATCGGCACCGTCACTGCCGACGGTTGCCATCGGCAGCGCCGTGCCGCCCAGCGCGTTGAGGCTGTAGGCGATGTTGCCGGCGCAGCCGCCGAAATCGCGCCGCAGGCCGGGCACCAGGAAGGATACGTTCAGGATATGCAACTGGTCCGGAAGGATCTGGTCCGCGAACCGCCCTTCGAAAGTCATGATGGTGTCGAACGCGAGGGAACCGCAAATCACTGCTGCCATGGATGAGCCACTGGTTGGGTAAAAGAAACTGAAGGGTGATCGCTCAGGGATAGAGCGCCTCGATGCGAAAGCCGGCGACCGGCGGCATCGATGCGGCTTCGGCGCCGCCGAGCTCGAGCGACAGCGAGGCCGCGCGCTCGGCACGTGCAGGCAGCACCGCCGGCGCGCCGAACTCGGAAGGCATGAGCACGCGCCGCACCACGGCCCGCTCCTGCGTGTCGAGCAGCGACAGCTCGACCGCGGGCATCGCGAGCGGCACGGCGGCGGCGTTGCGCAGCGTGAAGTTGAGCTGGAAACCGTCGCCGCTCTTCTCGCGCGCAAACGAGGCGCCGTCGAGCTTGATGTCGTTGATCTGCCGCAGCGCCGAAAGCTCGCAGCCGGTCACACGGCACAGCGTCTCGAGCAGCGGGCGCAAGGCGGGCTGACGCGCGGCGATCAGGTCGCGCTCGTGGTGCAGCACCTGGACGAGCAGAAGCAGGGCCGCCAACACGGCCGTGGCGAACAGCGAGCGCCGGACTGCGGCGCGGCGCCACCAGGAGGAGGCTTCGTCGACGCCGAAGAAGGTCGGCGCGGGCTCGGGCGGCACCGCCGCAGCAGCGGTCGGCTCGGACTCGCTCGCGGCCAGCACCATCGGCGCAACATCGGCCGCGGCGTCCCCTTGCGCCCTGGCCTTCGCCTTGGCGATCTTGGCGGACTTGACGCGCGCGCGGCGCAACGCCTTTTGCATCTGGGCATGCCCGGAGTCGTCGGACTGCGGCGCGGCATCGCCGGCCGGCATCGCGGGCCGCGAGGGCAGCGTCAGGTCGATGTCCGGGAACGACAGCGGCGGCGGCACGGGAGGGCGCACCGCGATGCGGCCTTCGTCGCCGAGCAGCAGGGAGTCCGGATCGGGCCACGACACGTCGGCGACCACGCCGGTGAAGGCCGCAGGCTCGGCGAGCGGTGCCGGGCCCGACTCCTGTTCGTCGTCAAAAAAGTCCGCGTCGGCAATGCCGGGCTTGTCTTCATCGGCAGCGTCGAGCGGGGCCGTTGGCTCGGGCTCGGGCTCGGCCTGCAAGGAATGCGCCTCGGACGCAGGTGCCGGCTCCGGCGTCGGCAGCGGGGCCGGGACCGACGCCGAGGGCCGGGCGTCCGGCGCCTCCTGCAAATCGACGGTCGCATCGAACACCTGGCTGCAGCGTCCGCAGCGCACCCAGCCATCGGAGATTCGCAGCTGATCCCGCACCACCTTGAAAGTGGTGTCGCATGCGGGGCAGCGGGTGACAAGGCTCATCGAGGCGGGATTGTATTGCTCGCCCCCAGGTTGGGCTCACTGCGTGTAGCCCGCCCACCCCCTACCGGGGGCAACACCAGCGGCCCGGCGAAGCCGGTTCCGCGGTGTTTCACGAAGAGGCCCCGGACTTCGCCGGCCTATGACTGGGCTTTCGCCGTCATCAGGATCCAGCCGTCCTCGCTGTCGCTGACCTCGAGCGCCGCGTAGGGGGCATAGGCCGCCTTCAGCTCGTCGGCCTGCCGTTCCAGGATGCCGGCCAGCACCAGCTCGCCGCCCGGCGCGACGTGGCCGCAGAGCAGCGGCGCGAGCACCTTGAGCGGCGTCGCCAGGATGTTCGCAAGCACGATCTGGTAGCGGCCCGCGGCAGCCTCCGGAAGGCCGGCCTTCAAGGCAACGCCATTGGCCTCGGCATTGAGCCGGGTCGATTCCACCGCGGCCTCGTCGATGTCCACCGCGTCGATGTCGAGAGCGCCGAACTTCGCCGCGCCGATCGCCAGGATGCCGGAGCCGCAGCCGTAGTCGAGCACGCGCCGGCCCGCGAGGGTGCCGCGCGTGGCGATCCAGCGCAGGCACATGCGGGTGGTCGGGTGGGTGCCGGTGCCGAACGCCAGCCCCGGGTCGAGCCGGATCACCTGGCGGGCTTGCGCGGGCGGTTCGTGCCAGGTCGGCACGATCCAGAACTCGGGCGTGATCTCGACCGGCGCGAACTGCGACTGCGTCAATCGCACCCAGTCCTGCTCGGGCACGTCGGCCAGGCCCAGCAGGCGGCACTCGGCGAAGAAGTCCTGCGCCTGGAGCAGCGCCGCCGCTTCGCGCGCCAGCGCCTCCGTGGCGAACAGCGCGATCACCCGCGAGCGCTGCCAGCCGTCCTTGGGCGGCGGCATGCCCGGTTCGCCGAACRATGCCTGCTCGGCATCGGTCTGCGCATCGGCATCTTCGACCGACACGCTCAGTGCGTCGAGCGCATCGAGCGCGTCGCTGACCGTCTCGACCAGGTCTTCAGGTGCCAGCAGGCGTAGTTCGAACACAGCAATTCCTCTCAATAGTCCACGCCGCGCCCGACACGCAGTGAGCCAACCTGGGGCAGGTCACCTCTTGTGCGAAGCAAGCCACTCTTCAAGATAGTGGATGTTGGTGCCGCCG
>NZ_JBFUCI010000601.1:0-2824 GCF_056405335.1 Variovorax sp. P1_H12_2 | reverse complement strand
ACGCGGTGTCCTCGGGCGGCAGCGATGCGCCGTCGGGCATGAGCGCGCTCGAAGCCGCGGCGCTCGCAGCGCAAGCGCAACTGAGTTCGATGCCCGCCACCGACATCGCGTTCTGCGGCGTCGACGATCCGACCTGCGAAGCTTGCCAGTGATGTCGGCGTGAAGTTGTGGTGGTTCGCGGCATCGACCGACAAATTGCGATGCATGCGAACAACATAACGACCACATAATTGAAGCGCGACGTGAGGAGCACTTTGCAACTCACATCGTTGCTCACATAATTTGAGCATTGGATTTTTCTATGTTGACCTGGGACGAAGAAGTCAAGCCCTCCTTGCCAAAGGATCTGCAGCAAGGACTGCGGCACCCATCGAACAGCGGCGCGCCAGTCGCCGGCTCGTCGGAGTTCCCGACTTCGCAAATTGCCCCTCAAGCGCCCCTCGCCGCACGCACGCTCGATGACGGCGCGGCGGTGCGTCCGGCTCCGGCCACGCAAGCTGCACCCGCGACGCATCGCGTCAAGGCCGCCGACAAGCGCATCATCAACGGCCAGACCGACGTCAACCAGCTGGTGCCGTTCAAGTACAAGTGGGCCTGGGAAAAATACCTCGCCACCTGCGCCAACCACTGGATGCCGCAGGAAGTGAACATGACGCGCGACATCGCGCTCTGGAAAGACCCGAACGGCCTGACCGAGGACGAGCGCCGCATCGTCAAGCGCAACCTCGGCTTCTTCGTCACCGCCGACTCGCTGGCCGCCAACAACATCGTGCTGGGCACCTACCGCCACATCACGGCGCCCGAATGCCGCCAGTTCCTGCTGCGCCAGGCCTTCGAGGAAGCGATCCACACGCACGCCTACCAGTACATCGTCGAATCGCTCGGCCTGGACGAGAGCGAGATCTTCAACGCCTACAACGAAGTGGCCTCGATCCGCGAGAAGGACCAGTTCCTGATCCCGTTCATCGACGCCATCAGCGATCCGAACTTCAAGACCGGCACGCACGAGACCGACCAGACCCTGCTCAAGTCGCTGATCGTCTTCGCCTGCCTGATGGAAGGCCTGTTCTTCTACGTCGGCTTCACGCAGATCCTGGCGCTGGGCCGGCAGAACAAGATGACCGGCGCCGCCGAGCAGTACCAGTACATCCTGCGCGACGAGTCGATGCACTGCAATTTCGGCATCGACCTGATCAACCAGCTGAAGCTCGAGAACCCGAATCTCTGGACGGCCGAGTTCAAGGCCGAGATCAAGGCCCTCTTCATGAAGGCCGTCGAGCTCGAATACAAGTACGCCGAGGACACCATGCCGCGCGGCGTGCTCGGCATGAACGCCTCCATGTTCAAGGGCTACCTGCGCTACATCGCCAACCGGCGCGCGCAGCAGATCGGCCTCGAAACGCTCTTCCCGAACGAGGAAAACCCGTTCCCCTGGATGAGCGAGATGATCGACCTCAAGAAGGAGCGCAACTTCTTCGAAACCCGCGTGATCGAGTACCAGTCGGGCGGTGCGCTCTCCTGGGATTGAATCTCTTCCGATAAAAAACAAAGTGCATCCAGAAATAACTCTCATCGACACACCGCACCGGAGAGTGCGGCATCGCTGAGGGTGCAGGTGTTCATGGTGCTGGAAACCGTTCCAACGCCATGAATCGCTTCACGCTGACCAACATGCGTGGAGTGCTTCAAAAGGTTGATTTTTTCAACTTGATCAAGGAGAAATAGAAATGGCAACTGCAAAGAAAGCGCCGGCTAAGAAAGCCGCTGCAAAGAAGGCCCCGGCAAAGAAGGCTCCCGCCAAGAAGGTCGTAGCCAAGAAGGCGCCGGCAAAGAAGGTCGCGGCCAAGAAGGCTCCGGCGAAGAAGGTAGCGGCCAAGAAGGTCGCCGCCAAGAAGGCACCGGCGAAGAAGGCTCCTGCCAAGAAGGTAGTGGCGAAGAAGGCCCCGGCGAAGAAGGCTCCTGCCAAGAAGGCAGCCGCCAAGAAGGCGCCGGCCAAGAAGGCCGCTGCGAAGAAGGCCCCCGCCAAGAAGGCGCCGGCGAAAAAGGCTGCGGCAAAGAAGCCCGCTGCCAAGAAAGCCGCGAAGAAGCCCGCTGCCAAGCCTGCCGCCAAGAAGCCTGCTGCCAAGAAGGCCGCAAAGGCGCCTGCCAAGGCTGCCGTAGCGCCTGCCCCTGCTGCGCAGACGACGCTGAACCCGCAGGCTGCGTGGCCGTTCCCGACGGCCAGCAAGCCCTGAGTTTTTCAGCGGCCTTGAAGGCAAAAGCCCGACACCGCAAGGTGTCGGGCTTTTTCATTGGGCCTCCCGACACCGCGTCGGGTGTCGGGCTCTTCTTTTGGGCGCCGGATTGGCCTTGCTCAGGCCGCCAGGCCCAGGGCCTTGCGGTCCACCTGGTAGTTCTGCGGGCCGCGTTGCGCGATCTTGAGCGCACCCAGGTGATTGCCGAGCGCCGCGCAGCGTGCCAGCGACCAGCCTTGCTCGAGGCCGAACAGCAGCGCGCCGCGCCAGGCATCGCCGCAGCCGGTGGGCTCGATCACCGCCGCCGGCTTCACCGCCGGCACGTGCTCGCGCTCGCCCCCGATCCAGACCTCGCAGCCTTCGGCGGCCAGCGTCACGACCAGGCCTCGCACCCGCTTCGAGATCTCGGCCAGGCTCCAGCCGGTGCGCTGCGACAGCATCTTGCCTTCGTAGTCGTTGACCACGACCCAGCTCGCCAGCTCGACGAAATGCGCCAGCTCCTTGCCGTCGAACATCGGCAGGCCCTGGCCCGGATCGAAGACGAAGGGGATGTCGGCCGCCTTGAACTGCTCGGCGTGCTGCAGCATGGC
>NZ_JBFUCI010000600.1:0-2851 GCF_056405335.1 Variovorax sp. P1_H12_2 | reverse complement strand
GTGCGGCGCCCGATCGATCTGGTCAGCTTCAGCGACTTCGTGATGGCGGCCTTGTGCAAGGCATGGATCGGGCTGCCCGACACACTACCTCCAGCGCCCTCCGCGTTCATGCAGACGGGCGGGCGCCTCGAAGAAAACGCCGGCATGCCCCGGTGTCCCGGGAACTTTGCGACCACATCGCGATTTATCTTTTCTCCGCATCCCCGCGCGGAGGTGCAGCAGGCGGGTTGCCAGCAGGGTCAGTCGGTACTCAAGGCCGTGAAAGACTGGCTCCAGAGTGGAGGCACGCCGGGAACGCTTGCCGCGACAATCAAGACCCAATTGGGACCCACCGTTTCCGAAGAGACGTATGCGCTCAGCCTCGCCGGCGTGCTGCTTGGCTTTCCGCCCACGGTGCAAGGCAACTTCATCCGCACGATGGAGACCTGGATCAAGGACGAGGCGCTCTGGCAGCACCAGCAAGCCTTGTTCGAATCGACCACCGGCGTCGACCCCACCTACGACGAAGCCAACGCCGCCCTGCGCGGCCCGCTCTTCGCCACGATGCGCAGACGCCCGGTGCCGGAGATGCTGTGGCGCAGTCCCGTCAAAGCCGGTGTAGTCAACCAGGACGACAACATGCGCGTCGTCCTTGGCCTCACGTCCGCGTTGACCGATCCCACCACACCCAACGAGCTGATATTCGGCCGCGACAAGGCGGGCGCCGCGCAACCCACCGTGCATGGCTGCCCCGGTTACGCGATGGCCATGGGTGTTCTGCTGGCCATGTTCGCCGGCCTGATGAACGCCGGTACGCTGCGATCGACGGGATCGCCGGTGCTGCTGATCCTCACGCCACCATAGGGCCGGTCAACGCAATTTCCGGCGGGACGGAAGCCGCGTCGATGGACGCACGCAAATGCATCGCGTGCGCGAGATGCCATGGCATGCTCATGCGCTCGAAGGCGCATGTGGCCTCGTCGAGTTGCGAGTTCAGGCGGTGCCCCTGATGGCACCACGCGATCTCAGCGGCGCACAGTTGTGTCACGGCGATCTCGTGCGCCGAATCACGCGCCCGCGCCGTCTTCATCGCCATGTCGAAATAGTGCAGAACTTGCTCCGGCCTGTGGGACGCAGCGGCGTCGCGGGCCAACGCGCGGTAACTCATGGCCACACCCAGAAAATCGCGCTGCCGGCCCCGTTGCAGCGCCTGCGCGGCGTGGCGGCGGGCGGCGTCGCGCCGCCCGGCATGGATCAGGCCGGCGGCCAGCCAGCCATGGTTGAGCGAGCGGAACAACGCACTCTCGCGCGGCTCCAGCCAAGCCGTGACGTCAATGATGGTCTGCAGGAATTCGGGCTGGCGCGTCAGCATCCAACCGGCGAAGGCATCCATCGCACGCGCCACCGACAACTGCGTGAGGCTGCGTGTCGCTTCGGCAATGCGGCCGGACTCCTCGGCGGCCGTACGCGCCTCTTCCCAGCGACCCTGCCACAGCAGCACCGCACTCTGCAGACCGTGGATAGTGGTGCCGATCTCATGGGAAGCGGAGGCGATGCAGCTGACCGCTTCCTCGAAACACTCGTGCGCCTGGGCGAACAGGCCACGGTCGCCCAGCACGCAGGCGCGACAGACCAGCGAGTAGGCCAGACCGACGTTGAGGTGGCGCCCGCTTCGGTGTAGGCGCTTGACGGCAATGGCCTCGTCCAGGAAAACCAGCGCGCGATCGTACTGCGCGGTGGCACCATGCGCCTCGCCCAGTGCCGCCACGACCTGCATCGTCAACTTTTCGTCCCGCGCAGCCTGCGCCTCGATCAGCGCCCGCTCGCAGTGGGCGATAGCGATCAGGCAATCGCCCAGCCCATAGCTGATGTAGCCGAGCCAATGGCGCGAACGTGCAATTGTCGCGACATCGCCATATCGCTCGGCGAGTTCGACTGCGCGAACGTACAGGGGAAGCTCGCTGCGCACCGGGTCGAACACACACACGCGACCCAGCCGCTGGACGATAGCGACCCAACGCAGTGCCACCTCGGGGCTCATGGGCAGCCGGTCGAGCGCGGCAAGCGCTACGCGATACAGAGAGCGCGCGCGGTCAAGCGCCGAGGCGGAGAGAGCCCTGTCGCCCGCCATTTCGGCGAAGCGCGCCGCCTGGACTGCGTCGCCGCCCGCATCGAAGTGCAAGGCCAGCGCTTCCAGGGCCTCGCCTCCGGATCCGACGGCGGCGTGCTGCCGTATGGCCTCGGCAATGCGCAGGTGCAACTCCTGGCGAAGATGCAGGCCCACGGACTCGTAGATGATGTCGCGCGTGAGGCCGTGCTTGAACCGCAAAGTGCCGGACATCTCACCGGGAAAGATGAAATCCTGCTCGGCCAAGCCCAACTGCAGTGGCCCGTCCGCACGGTGGCCCGTGATGGCTTCGAGCAGCCACGCGGGAATCACGTTGCCGATCACAGCGGCCACGCGCACCAGCTCGATCTGGGCCGCAGGCAATTGCTGCACGCGCGACTCGACGAGCCGGTTCAGCCACCCCGATCCCTGCGCTCGTCCCATGCGCCGCCCCGAATCGGCGCGTGCCGCCGAGTGGCACAACTCCTCCAGGAACAGCGGGTTACCGCTGGCATGACTGCAGATTTCCTCGACGACGAACGGATCGAGCCCAGGCATGCGGATCTCTATTGCGCGTGTCGCCTCGGCATCGCTCAATGGCATTAGCGCAAGAGTTTGGTCCGCGACCACGGTCCCTTGCGTGGCGGCGATCAGGCGCGTCGACAGCACGATCAGCAGCCGTCCATCCCGGCGTTTGCGCAGCGCGGCCAACACTTGGTGTGATGCATCGTCCGCCCATTGCCAGTCGTCCACGAACAACAACAG
>NZ_JBFUCI010000599.1:0-2860 GCF_056405335.1 Variovorax sp. P1_H12_2 | reverse complement strand
GTCTTGAACGGGAAGCGGAAGTACACCACCGCGAAGGCCGACAGCAGGGAGATCGCGATCTTGCCGAAGGTGATGACCAGCGCCGACACCAGGCTGACCCACATCATGCGGGCCACGGGGGCAGTCGATCCGGCGCCGGCCGTGCGGCCGAACAGCGCCGACTTGTAGGTTTCCCAGAGATGGCCGCCGGGCAGGAGCGGCATCGGCGCCTGCACGATCTCCTGCGCCGAGTGGCTCGACGCCACGAAGGCCAGGTAGAGCGGAAAGGCGACGATCAGAACGCCGAAGATCATCACGGCATGCGCCAGGATGCCTAGGCTGGGGCTTCGTTCGACCATGTCAGTGCCCGCCCGGCCGCCCGAAGGGCACTGAGCGCCCCCCTGGGGGGCAGCGATACGCGAAGCGATGAGCGTGGGGGCTGGTCATCTTAGTAGTTCACCTTCTTTTCGACATAGCGGAACTGGACCACGGTGAGTACCACCACGATCGCCATCAGCACCACCGACTGCGCGGCCGAGCCGCCGAGGTCCATGGCCTTGAAGCCGTCGTAGTAGACCTTGTAGACCAGGATCGAGGTCGATCGGCCCGGTCCGCCCTGGGTCGCGGCATCGACGATCGCGAAGGTGTCGAAGAAGGCATAGACCACGTTGATCACCAGCAGGAAGAAGGTGGTCGGCGACAGCAGCGGGAACTGCACCGTCCAGAAGCGCCGCCAGGGCTTGGCGCCGTCGATGGCGGCGGCTTCGATCAGCGACTTCGGAATCGACTGCAGGCCGGCCAGGAAGAACAGGAAGTTGTAGGAGATCTGCTTCCAGACCGCGGCCATCACGATCAGCGTCATGGCATGGGTCGAATTGAGCAGGTGGTTCCAGTCGATGCCGACCTTGCCGAGCGCATAGGCGACCACGCCCAGCGACGGCGAGAACATGAACACCCACAGCACGGCGGCCACCGCGGGCGCCACCGCGTACGGCAGGATCAGGAGCGTCTTGTAGATCATCGCGCCGCGCACGATGCGGTCCGCGAAGACGGCCAGCACCAGCGAGATCGTGAGGCCGAAGAAAGCGACCAGGATGGAGAACAGCGCCGTGGTCTCGAAGGATTCGATGTACTTCGGGTCGGCGAACAACTGCTTGAAATTGTCGAGGCCCACCCATTCGGTCGAGGTGCCGAAGGCGTCCTGCATCTGCATCGACTGCATCAGCGCCTGGCTGGCCGGCCAGAAGAAGAACACGACGATGACGACCATCTGCGGCGCGAGCAGCGCCCACGGCAGCCAGCCCGAGCGAAAGACGACGCGTTTTTCCATGAATCCCTCAAAAAGAAACCCCGCCGGTTCTATGTCCGGCGGGGCTGCGAGTCTAACTGCGCCCGCCTCGTCGGCAGGAACCCTCCCCGCTCGGCGGGGAGGGCAGGGTGGGGTGCCCTGTTGGAGCGAAGCTAATAAGGGCTTTCAGCCCTTATTAGCTTTCTGGAAGCGCTCGAGCTGCTCGTTGCCGCGCGTCACGATGGCATCGAGTGCTTCCTTGGCGGTCTTCTTGCCGCTCCAGACCTGTTCGAGTTCTTCGTCCTCGATCGCGCGGATCTGCACGTAGTTGCCCAGGCGGATGCCGCGGCTCTTGTCGGTCACCTTGCGGATCATCTGCGTCACGGCGACGTCGGTGCCCGGGTTCTGCTTGTAGAAGCCGGACTTGTCGGTGAGCTGGTAGGCGGCCGTGGTGATCGGCAGGTAGCCCGTGCGCTTGTGGCTGGCGGACTGCACTTCAGGCGTGGAGATGAAGCTGAAGAACTTGGCGATGCCCTTGTATTCCTCGGACTTCTTGCCCGCCATCACCCACAGGCTGGCGCCGCCGATGACCGTGTTCTGGGGCGCGCCCGGAACGTCGGGGTAGTAGGGCAGTGCGGTCAGGCCGTAGGCGAACTTCGCATTCTTCGCCACGTTGCCGTAGAAGCCCGACGAGGTGGCGATCATGGCGCATTCGCCCGAGACGAACGAGGCCTCGGGCACGTTGCCACGACCCTTGTAGATGAACAGGCCCTGCTTGGCCATGCTCGCGAGGTTCTCGATGTGGCGCTGGTGCAGCGGCGAATTGACCTTCAGGCGGGGGTCCAGGCCCGAGAGGCCGTTGTTCTTGGTCGCGAACTCGACGTTGTGCCAGGCCGAGAAGCTCTCGAGCTGGGTCCAGTTCTGCCAGGCGGTGGTGAACGGGCACTTGTGGCCGCTGGCCTTGAGCTTGGCCGCGGCGGCGACCACTTCGGGCCAGGTCGCCGGCGCCTTGTCGGTCGGCAGGCCGGCCGCCTTGAAGGCGTCTTTGTTGAAATAGAAGATGGTGGTCGAACTGTTGAACGGGAAGCTCAGCATCTGGCCGTTCGGCGCCGTGTAGTAGCCGGCGACGGCGGGAATGTAGGCGCTGGGGTCGAACTTCTCGCCGGCGTCCTTCATGACTTGGCCGACCGGCACGATGGCGCCCTTGCTGGCCATCATGGTCGCGGTGCCGACTTCGAAGACCTGCAGGATGTGCGGCGCGTTGCCGGCCCGGAAGGCGGCGATGGCTGCCGTCATGGATTCGTCGTACTGGCCCTTGTAGGTCGGCACGATCTTGTAGTCCTTCTGGCTCTCGTTGAACTGCCTGGCCAGGTCGTTGACCCATTCGCCGTTGACGGCGGTCATGGAATGCCACCACTGGATTTCGGTCTGCGCCAACGCGGAAGTGGAAAGCGTTGCGGCCAGCGCCGATGCCATGGCGAGCGTTTTGAATCGCATGAAGACTCCTGAGGGGGGAATGAGAAACGCGGATGCTAGGTCGCGCGTATGACACGACAGCGTCACATATTCTTTGCGCGCGGCGCAGCGTCCACC
>NZ_JBFUCI010000598.1:0-2862 GCF_056405335.1 Variovorax sp. P1_H12_2 | reverse complement strand
CCTCCAGCATCTGTCGCGCCTCGCGCAAGGATGCGTGGTCGCGAAACGCATCATCGCGGCCGAATTCGGCGGCCTCGATGTAGCCGGTGAGAACACGCGACGGCAAGGAGTCGTCGGCCGGATATTCCTGGGAAAGGTGATTGCAAGCCTGCCGAGCGGCCGACGCGTCGCGCCGCTCGAGCGCATGCGCAGCGTCGTTCCTCAGCATCACCTCGCGGCCGTGTTCGAAGATATCGAGTTGCATTGCTTCACTTGAGCATCATGGTATCAAGGCAGCGCGCCCATGAGAACTTCAACAGCCCTCGTCGTCTCCCAGTTCGACGGCCAGGGGATCATGTATTGCGCCCGGGCGCCCGCGAAACAAGCGTGCCCGGCTCCATGGCAAGTTCGTTTGCGATGAGGCATTTGGCGTCCTTCAGGGACACTCGGTGCTGAACAGCTCGAGCTCGATGTGTCGAGGCTTGGCAGGGTGTCGGCGTGYGCCTCGGGAGGCCGCTATGCCCATCGCACTGTCGGTGTGCGGCAGGCCTCTGGACCGGAGAAGAGCTAAAATGAAACCGCAATCCCTTCGCAGTGTCATTCGGTTGGCTCTCGCTCAGGGCAAATAGACCACCTCCGGGTGGCCTTTTCACATCTGGCGACTGCATTGAGAACCACGGTCTCCATCGACGGCTACAGCCTGTACTATTCGCGCCTGCGCGGGTCGCCCTTCAAGTGGCTGGACGTGGTTGCACTTCGTCGCGACGCCTCGCCATACAGGATCCGTCCGCGAATGTGGTGGCAGTCAAGTTCTTCACGGCGCCCATCAAGGCGACTTAAGCTCGCCACGGTGCTGACTCAGAGTCCGAGGTATCCCGCGCCCTGATGTTCAGGCACCCCGAACTCGTCGAGGTCATCCACGGCTTCCGCATCGTGGAGCCCTCATCCCATCCCCGCTATGTCCCAGGACAGCTTCCGAACAAGGCCGACTTGCACCAAATTTGGATGATCGAAGAAAAGCGGACCGACGTGAACCTGGCCCTGCACCTCAGCGCGATGCCATGCATTCGCAATGCGAGCAACTGGTGATCTGCTCGAACGACAGTGATCTCGAGCCTGCTGTGCAGATGGTCCGTGCGGACGCGCCCCGCATCGCGATCGGACTCGTGATACCACTTCGTGAAACCGCGAAGGAGAGGGCGTGTACTCCAACTAGCGCCTCACCGCGCTCACGGACTGGGTACGTCATCACATCCGGGACGAGGAGCTGGCAACTTCTCAATTGCCGATGCATGTACCTTCCAGGAAGAAACCGGTCAGCAAACCGTCGCATTGGTAGGACTGCCCACGAGGTCGCCGCGCAATCGGTACGGCTCCCGATTTTCGACGACGTGACGTCGACGGCATCATCGGGCGAAGCGGAAGCATCGAGCCGTCGCGTGCGGACGAACTGCTGATGAAGACCTTGGTGCTGCGCCTGGCCCGGAAATGACCCGCGCCGAAATGGGCCATGCACTGGGTCAACCGGCCCTCCCAGTGTGCGAGGTAAGTTGCCGCCACCTTCCGGCGAGGCCAATACCGGCATGCACCAGGCGTGGACATCAGAGCTCCTGGAGCTCTCCTCGAATGCGATCGCCGACCGTGACGCCATGGGCGCTCCTGCGCACCGCCTTGCGTGGCGCTTGGCAAAGCGCTCTGCCACCACATCATGCGCGATCGCAGGACGCAGGTCATCCAGCGCTTGCTGCACCTTGGCGCGAACACAGGCGTCATGTGCCTGCGTGTCGGCGACCAAACCGGGCAGGGGGTAGGTCTCCTTGGACTCTGTCGGTCTTCGTCACGGCAGTGCGAAGTGGCGAGGGGTAGTCGAGCAACCGGCCGAGCTGGAGCGTGCTTCGTTCGAAGACGTTGCGAGCGCCCTCAGGACTCCGAAGGAATAGAGTTGTCAGCGATCGTTGGCCTATCTGTTCGCCGTCGACCCAGCATGGGCGTATCTACTAAGACAAAGATCGCTCTGTCAGCGGAAGCTCGGAAGCTCTGGCGCTTCAGACGGGCAAGCTGTCGAGGCCGGCTCGCGCGAACCGGATCAAGATCTCCCTTGGCTCACTCAGCCCCGTCGAATACCGGGAGAGCCTTGGACTTGCAGCATAAAATCAGTCCAAGGTTTTATCCGCACCCCCGGTGGGTCAAATTTCGGCCGGCGCCAACAGTGCCTGGGTGGCAACCTCGCGGTGGCGATGGCGGACCCGCACCGGACTTTCGCGGCCATGCGCGGTCTGGCGCTCGCCGTCCACATCGCGACCAAGCCCAACCGGTCGCACTTGCTGGTCGGCAGGCAGAGCCTTCTGCTGCCGTGCCTCGGTCGCACCGAGCTCGACCTGCAGGCCGATGGCGTGCAGTCGATCACCGTCGAGGATTCGATGTCGATGGTGCACGCCTCCACCGGCCGGCTGCCGCAGCCTTCCGATCAGGTGCGCTCGGAGCCGGCCATCGTCGCCGGCATCGCCAAGGCGGTACTGGCGGGCCGGCATGGCATCGACTGGGACGCCATGGTCGCCGACTACGGCCGCATCCGCGATGCCATCGAGGCCGTGCTCCCGGGTTTTGACGACTACAACCACCGGATCAAGACACCCGGTGGCTTCCGGCTGCCGATCGGACCGGCCGAGCGCATCTGGCATACGGCCTCCGGACGGGCGCAGTTCATCGTCATGCCCGGCTTCCGGGAAGACCCGCGTGCCGCCGGTGTCGGGGTGCTCACGCTGACCACGCTGCGCAGCCACGACCAATACAACACGACGATCTACGGCTTCGACGACCGCTACCGCGGCATCTTCGGACGCCGGGACGTGGTCTTCCTCAACGCCGACGACATGGCGGCGC
>NZ_JBFUCI010000597.1:0-2865 GCF_056405335.1 Variovorax sp. P1_H12_2 | reverse complement strand
GCCCGGCAATGTCACCGATCGGTGGCCGCGGCCACCTTGGTGTCGCCGATCTTCAGCAGGCGCGGCAGCGGCGCCTTGCTGTTCGGACCGAACCAGCTGTCGTAGATGGCGACGGCGCGGCCGTTCTTCTCGATCTCGGTCAGCCAGCCGTTGAGCGATTCGAGCAGCCGCGTCTCGCCCTTGGGCACCGCGGCGCCGAGGTATTCCTTGGAGACCGTGATCGGCGGGATCTCGTAGCGCTCCTTGTCGGGCAACTGGCCCCATTGCGCGGTGAGCTTCACGCCATCGTTGGTGATCGCCTGGACATTGCCGTTGCGCAAGGCGGCCAGGGCGAACGGCGAGTCGTCGTAGAGCACCACCTTGGCGTCGGGGTAGCGGGCACGCAGATTGGTCTCCATCGTGGTGCCCTTCTCGGTGCCGATGCGCAGGTCCTTGATCTGCGAGGCATCGGTGAGCACGCCCTTCTTCGCCAGGAACTGCTGGCCGACCAGGAAGTACGGCGTCGTGAAGTCGACCACCTTCGCGCGCTCGTCGGTGATCGTGAAGCTCGCGAACACCACGTCTACCTTGCCCGAAGTCAACAACGGAATGCGGTTGGCCGGATTGGTCGGCACCAGTTCGATCTTCACGCCGAGGCTCTTGGCGTAGTCGTTCGCCAGATCGATGTCGTGCCCTACCTGCTTCTTGCTCGTGGCGTCGATGTAGCCGAAGGGCGGATTGCCGTCGAAGGCGGCGACCCGCAGGACGCCGGCCTTGCGGATGTCGTCGAGGCGGTCGGCCCAGGCGGCCTGCAAGGATGCGAGGCTGGCCAGGGTGGCCACGCCGCAAAGGATCAGGGGTCGGAATTTCATGCAATCTCCTCTTTGGAAGGCGCGACTCTAGGCAAGGTCCGCCCCGGATCCAACGACGTTTTTCGTCCATGCATATCGACCGACAGTTTCCGCATGTGCACATGCCGAATCCTTCGTGGTCAAAGCGCGCGAAGGGGCCTACGCTGCCTCGATCTCCGAAAGAACGATCAATGAGAATCCTCGTGGTGGGCGCTGGCGCCCTGGGTGGCTACTTCGGCGGCCGACTGCTTCAAGCCGGGCAGGACGTGACTTTTCTGGTGCGCCCCCGGCGCGCCGCCCAGCTCGCGGCGGGCGGCCTCACGCTCTACAGCGCGGCGGGCGACGCCCACCTGCGCGCGCCGCGGACGCTGCTGGCGCACCAGCTCGACGACAGCTATGACCTGGTCATCGTCGGCTGCAAGGCCTACGACCTCGAAAGCACGATCGCGGCCTTCGCGCCGGCGGTCGGCGACGAGACCGCGATCCTGCCGCTGCTCAACGGCTTGCGCCACCTCGATCGACTGACCGAACGCTTCGGCTACGCGAAGGTGGTGGGCGGCCTCGGGGTGATCTCGGCCGCCCTCGACGACAGCGGCGCCGTGGTGCACCTGAGCCGCGACCACACGCTCGCGTTCGGTGAACTCGATGGCGAGCGCAGCCCGCGCATCGACGCGATCGCAGCCGCCTTCGCCGCGGCCAACTTCGACAGCCGGCCGCGCGAGAGAATCCTGCAGGCCATGTGGGAGAAATGGGTGCACATCGCCACGCTGGCCAGTGCCACCAGCCTGATGCGCGCGAGCGTCGGCGACATCGTCGATGCCGGCGCGCAGAACGTGGCCCTCGAACTGCTCAACGAGTGCAGCCGCATCGCCGCCCACAATGGTTTTCCGCCCAGCCCCGAAGCGCTGGGGCGCACGCGCGCCACTGTCACCGCGCCGGGCTCGACCCTGACGGCCTCGCTGCTGAAGGACATCGAGCGCGGCGCGCCGACCGAAGGCGATCACATCCTCGGCGACTTCCTGCGCCGCGGGCGCTGGTCGACCGCCGACACCGTTCTGCTGCCGCTGGCCTGTGCACAGCTGCGCAGCTACGAGGCGCGGCGCGTGCGGGACGCCGCCGAGGCGGCGCCGGCGCAGCGGCTCGTGGCCTGAGGCGGCGGCCGCAGCGGCTCAGCTCAACCCGCCCGCCGCTGCCCCGCCAGCCTGCGCACCACCGCCACCATGCGGTCGATCTCGTCGAAGGTGTTGTAGAAGGCCAGCGATGGCCGCACCGTGGTCTCGACGCCGTTGCGCCGCAGGATCGGCTGCGCGCAGTGATGCCCCGTGCGCACCGCGATGCCCTCGTCGTTGAGCGCGTGGCCCACCTCCTCGGTGCTGTAGCCGGCCAGCACGAAGGACATCACGCTGGACTTGTCGACCGCGGTGCCGATCAGCCGCACGCCCGGGATCGCACCCAGCTGCTGCATGCCATACACCAGCAGCTCGTGCTCGTAGCGCGCGATGTTCTCGATGCCGACCCGGTTCACGTAGTCGATCGCGGCGCCCAGACCCACCGCGTCGGCGATGTTGCCGGTGCCGGCCTCGAACTTGTTCGGGATCGGCTGGAACACGGTCTTCTCGAAGGTCACGTCGGCGATCATGTTGCCGCCGCCCTGCCAGGGCGGCATGTCTTCGAGCACCTCTCGCTTGCCCCAGACCACGCCGATGCCGGTCGGGCCGAACACCTTGTGGCCCGAGAAGACGAAGAAGTCGGCGCCGATGTCCTGCACGTCGACCCGCATGTGCGACACCGACTGCGCGCCATCGACCAGCGCCAGCGCGCCGGCCCGGTGCGCGAGCTCGACGATCTCCTTCACCGGCACCACCGTGCCGAGTGCATTCGAGACCTGCGTGACGGCGACGATCTTGGTCCGGTCGTTGAGCAGCTTGCGGTACTCGTCGAGCAGCACCTGGCCCGAATCGTCGACCGGGATCACGCGCAGCTTCGCGCCCTTGGCCGAGGCGAGCTGCTGCCAGGGCACGATGTTGGCGTGGCG
>NZ_JBFUCI010000596.1:0-2874 GCF_056405335.1 Variovorax sp. P1_H12_2 | reverse complement strand
GCACTTGATGGTGCCGGTCAGGATGGTCTCGGCGACCTTCAGGTCCTGCTCCGAGAGCGTGATGTCGGTTTCTTCGCTGATGGGCTTGGCTTCCTCGACCCGCTTGATGATGCGCTTGGGCACCACCTTCTGCACGACCTTCTTGCCGGTCGTGTTGGCTGCCGGCTGCTTCGCCGTGGTGCTTGCAGCATTGGTCTGGGCCATCGCCGCAAGCGGCAATGCGAGGGCGGTGGCGGCGATCAGGGCAATCGTCTTCATGGGTAGGTTTCTTTCGGGGGATGGGTTTTCAGGAGATAGCGGGAGCGAACCAGGCCTGCGCCTCGGAAGGCAAGCTGCGGCCGGTGGCATGCGCCCGCTCGAGAACCTGCCAGAAATGGCGGTAACTGGCGCGGTCATGCAATGTGCCATCGATACTGACCGGCGCCCACGCCACGGCCGCCGCAGCAGCCATGATTTTTGTAGCGATTTGAATCTGCCGCTCGTCGGGCGCGAAGGCCTCGAGGATCGGACGGATCTGGTTCGGATGGATGCTCCACATCCGCATATAGCCGAATTCGCCGGCCGCCTTGCGGGCCGCGGCGCGCATCGCATCGATGTCGTTGAACTCGGTCACGACGCAGTGCGAAGGCACCTTGCCATGCGCATGGGCGGCGGATGCGATCTCGAGCTTGGCGCGCACCACCAGCGGGTGCGTGAATTGCCCGGCGGCGGCCATGCCGTCGGCCGGAATGGCGCCGCCGTGCGCCGAGACGAAATCCATCAGCCCGAAGCTCAGCGACTGCACCCGGGGGTGGGCCGCGATTTCGAAGGCATGGTGCACCGCCAGTGGCGATTCGATCAGCACATGCAGCGGCAGTGCGTCGGCATCGGCGGCATCGAGCGCCTGCACGGCCTCGAGAACGTCGGCGATGGTTTCCACCTTGGGCACCATCAGGTGGCTCAGGCGCTGGCCGGCCCGGCCGGCGATCGTCATGACGTCGCCGGGGAACGAAGGATGGTCGACCGGATGGACCCGCGCGCCGACCCGCATGCCCGGTGCGGCGGACAGCGCGAGTTCGGTGACCAGCGCCGCATGCTCGGCCTCGCCGCCGATCGGGGCTCCGTCCTCGCAGTCGAGGGTGACGTCGAACACGCAGGCGCCGAATTCCTGGGCCATCTCGGCCTGCAGCGCCAGGCTCTTGCGCATGCGCGCTTCGACGCCGCTGTAATGGTCGCAGACCGGCAGCGCCACCGAGCCGGCCTGGGCGCCGAGCAGGACCTCGCGCGGATGAGGAGTCGAGATGCCTGTGCTCATGCTTTCTTCTGCGCCACGATGAACATGCGCGGAAAAGCCAGCAGCAGCCGGCCATCGGTGCGCGCCGGATAGGCCCGCGCGATGCGGCGTTCGTATTCGGCCAGGTAGCTGGTCCTGAGTTCGCCGGGCAAGGGGTCGACGAAGGGCTTGAGGCCCGTGCCGCTGACCCACTCGACGATCGCCGCCGCGGAGGCCATCGGATGCTGGTAGGCGGTGCGCCAGACATCGACCGCCGCAGCCTCGCCCGCGAGCAGGTCGTAGTAGCCGTCGATCGCCAGCAGTCGGGTACGGAGGCGGTCGGGATTGCCGATGGCCTGCGCCCAGGGCGCCTCGGCCGCCACCTCGCGCATCAGCCGATGCGTGGGCTCCTCGCGGTTGTCGGGCATCTGGATCGCCAGCACGCCCCCGGGCGCCAGTGCCGCGAAGAGCCTGGGAATCAGGGCCTCGTGGTCGGGCACCCACTGCAGGGCGGCATTGGCATAAATGAGGTCGGGCGCCGCTTCGGGCGCCCAGGTCGCGATGTCGCTGAGCTCGAAGCGGGCCTGCGGCAGCCGCTCGCGCGCGCTCGCGAGCATCGCCTCGGAGTTGTCGGTGCCGACAACGGCAGCGCCCGGAAAGCGCTGCACCAGCAGCTCGGTGGAATTGCCCGGCCCGCAGCCGAGGTCGAACACGCGTGCCGCCTCGGCCAGCGGCACGCGCGCCAGCAGTTCCCGGGCCGGACGCGTGCGCTCGTCCTCGTAGCGGCCGTAGAGCGCGGGATTCCAGTCGAGCATGCAGCGGGCGGCTTACAGCAGGTGGGCGACGCCGGCCTGCTCGTCCTGCAGTTCCTTGAGCGTCTTGTTGATGCGCTCCTGGCTGAAGGCGTCGATCTCGAGGCCCTCGACCAGCTTGTACTCGCCGTTCTCGCAGGTGACCGGGAAGCCGAACATGGTGTCCTTCGGAATGCCGTACTGGCCGTCCGACGGGATGCCCATCGTGACCCACTTGCCGTTGGTRCCGAGGGCCCAGTCGCGCATGTGGTCGATCGCTGCGTTGGCGGCCGAGGCGGCCGACGACAGGCCGCGCGCCTCGATGATGGCGGCGCCGCGCTTGCCGACCGTCGGCAGGAACACGTTGGCGTTCCATTCCTGGTCGTTGATCATCTTGGCGACGCTTTCGCCGTTGATGGTGGCGAAGCGGTAGTCGGCGTACATCGTGGGCGAATGGTTGCCCCAGACGGTGAGCTTCTCGATGTCGGCCACGGCCTTGCCGGTCTTGGCGGCGAGCTGGCTGGCGGCGCGGTTGTGGTCGAGGCGCAGCATGGCGGTGAAGTTCTTGCGCGGCAGGTCCGGTGCGCTCTTCATCGCGATGTAGGCGTTGGTGTTGGCCGGGTTGCCGACCACCAGCACCTTCACGTTGCGGCTCGCCACGGCGTTGAGCGCCTTGCCCTGCGCGGTGAAGATGGCGCCGTTGACGGCCAGCAGCTCGGCGCGTTCCATGCCCGGGCCGCGCGGACGCGAACCGACCAGCAGCGCGTAGTCGGCGTCCTTGAAGGCGGTCATCGGATCGCTGTGGGCTTCCATGCCGACCAGCAGCGGGAA
>NZ_JBFUCI010000595.1:0-2878 GCF_056405335.1 Variovorax sp. P1_H12_2 | reverse complement strand
CGGCCGGGCGGTGCATCGGGTGCTGGGCCGCGCGGCGCGGTCGCGCGCCGCGCAGGCCGGCTCGCGCATGCCGGGGCCGATCGTCGCGCTGGTCACGCTGACGCTGGTGTCCTGGGGCTTCAGCCTGCCGGTGGAGACCATCGGCACGCGCTTCGGCGGCATCCCCGGCGGCCTGCCCGCCTTCGCGCTGCCCACGTTCTCGTGGGAGACGGTCAAACAGCTCGTGACCCCGACCCTCACCATCGCCGCGCTGGGCGCCATCGAATCGCTGCTGTGCGCCCGCGTGGCCGACCAGATCGGCGGGCTGCCGCGCCACGATCCCAACCAGGAGCTGATGGCGCAGGGCATCGCCAATGCCGTCGCCCCCTTCTTCGGCGGCATGCCGGCCACCGGCACCATTGCCCGCACCGTGACCAACCTGCGCGCCGGCGCCAACTCGCCGATCGCCGGCATCGTGCATGCGTTGACGCTGCTGGTCGTGGTGCTGCTGGGGGCGCCGCTGGCCCGGCACGTACCGCTGGCGGTGCTGGCGGGCATCCTGGTCTTCGTGGCCTGGAACATGGGCGAGTGGCGCGAGTTCTCCCCGCACAGGCTGCGCCTCTTCAGCCGCCACTACCGGCTGCTGATGCTGGGCACCTTCTTCCTCACGGTGGTGTTCGACCTCACGGTCGCGGTGCAGGCGGGCATCGTGCTGGCGTGCGCACTGTTCGTGACGCGCATGAGCCAGCTTTTCAGCGTCGAACTGGTGGCGCTCGAGCCGCCCGTGCTGACCTTCAAGCTGCAGGGCGCGCTGTTCTTCGGCGCCGCCGCCAAGCTCGATCCCGCCGTGACCGCGGTCGAGCGTGCACCGCGCGGCATGACGGTGGTGCTCGATGCGATGCAACTGTTCTTGATCGACGCCACCGGGCTCGACGCGTTGCGGCAACTGCACAAGGCGGTGCGGGAGCGCGGCGGTGTGCTGCGGGTCGAATCGCTGCAGGCGCAGCCGCTCGAGGCGTTCGAGCGCTCGGGATTTGCGGCGGACCTTGCGGCCCAGCCCGGCAACTGAACGCTCAAGGCACTTCGGTGTCGCGGTCCGGCGAAGAGCCCGCGCTGCTCACACGCTGGTCGTCATCCAGCGTGGCGGTGAACACCATCGGCGAATTCGGCGGCTGCATCCAGCGCCATTCCCAGGCGGTCTCGTTCTTGAGCGGATAGGGTGTGCGCCTGGCCGGCTTGCCCAGCAACCGGCGCAGGTCTTCCATCGCCATGCCCGGCTTCACCTTGGCGAAGTTCGCGGGCGTGAGCACCTGGCGCAAGGCCGTCATCCGGCCTTCGGGCCCGATCGTGATCATGTAGTTCTTCTGACCCTGCGGCTGGCGGTTGTACTCGAACACCCGGCCCTCGGGCGCATCCCAGATGTTCTCGGGCTGGCCGAAGCGTGCGCGCACGTCGGCCTCGGTCGCCACGCCCTCCTCCAGCTCCGCGATGCGCTGCGGGTCGCAGCCCACGAGGGACAGCACCGCGGCCAGCCAGCCCACTGCGATCCGCGCCCGGTTTCGTCGCCGCACCGCTCAGTTCTGCGCGAAGCAGTAGAGCAGGCCTGCGCCGCCGGTGCTCTTGAGCGCATCCAGGCTGCAGCCCCGGGTCGCATGCGAGGAGTTCCACGACGTCGACGCCGGAGGGGCGTTCGTGCCCATGCGGTTGTGATGGCCGACGATGGCCGAGCCGTCGCCGCTCTGGGTCCAGTTGCCGCAGGTCGTGTCCTTGCCATCGCTCGCCGCGCGGCCGTCGGGCGACGAGCCGGTCAGGATGTCATGCTGGTTGACGGGGTCTCCGCTCGCACTGACGACTTCGCCTTTTTCGGTCAGCGCCGTCTGCTTGTTGATCTTGTTGTCGCCATGCAGTTCTTCGATGTTGCTGGCGATCGGTTCGCCCTTGACGTTGTACCAGGGCCCGCTGCCGATCCGGTCGCGCGCATTCACGGCCGGGCTGGTCCCCGTCGCGGTGCTGCTGAGGTAGGCGCGCCAGGTGCGCCCGCCGGCGCCGACACTGGCTGCCAGGCTCTGGCAGTAGCGGTCGGCACCCGCCAGGCCGCCGAAGTCGGCACCCTTGCCCGGATTCACGCTGGTGACGAAGAAGCTCATCTTGCTCTGCGGCGTGGCGGGCCCGCTGCTGCTGCAGGCCCCCACCAGCAAGGCGGCGGCTGCGGTCGCGGCGAGAACCATCGAATATCGGCGCTTCATAAGCGTTTCTCCTGGGTTTGGGATCGGAGCCGCCACGCTAGCGCATGCCGACAACGGCTTCAAGGCGGATTCCACCCGGTAAAATCCGCGCCAAAGGTCCCAATGCAATGTCCATCTTCGCCCGCCCCCACTACACGTCCGAAATCACCAACTTCATCGAACAGATGAAGGAGCGGAAGCCGACGCTGGAGGCCGAACAGCGCGCCGGCCGTGCCCTGCTGTGGGACAAGCACCTCGACCGCGGCCTGCTCGAGGAGTACAGCGAGGCCAATGTGCCGCAGCAGCCCTACGTCTACCAGACCCGCGTCAAGTAAGTGACCATCCGCGCCGTTCCGGGTTCCGGCGCCCGCCGCCAGGGCGAGGGCGGCGCGTCGGGCAAAGGCGTCCGTTCGGCGCCGGACGAGGTCATCGCGGACGACGGCGCCGTCGTGGTCGCCGCGATGCCCGACGTCATCGACCAGGTCGCGCTGGCGCGGCTCTATGGCGAGCCGCTGTTCGCGCTGCCGAATGACCTCTACATCCCGCCCGAGGCGCTGCAGGTCTTCCTCGAGGCCTTCGAGGGCCCGCTCGACCTGCTGCTCTACCTGATCCGCAAGCAGAACTTCAACATCCTCGACATCCCGATGGCCGGGCTGACGCGGCAGTACCTGAGC
>NZ_JBFUCI010000594.1:0-2885 GCF_056405335.1 Variovorax sp. P1_H12_2 | reverse complement strand
CCTCGGTGATCGGCTCCGGCCTGGTGGCGCCGGAGACGCTGGACCGTCCCTTCGAGGAACTGGGCGACGCCACCAAGATCATCGGGTCCGGCCCCTTCGTCGTCGCCTCCGAGACGCTCGGCAAGGAAGTGAACCTGGCGGTTCGCAAGGACTATCGCTGGGGCCCAGCCAAGCTGCCGCAGCAGGGCCGGGCGCGCCTGGATGCGATCAAGATCGTCGTCACGCCCGAAGACAGCGTGCGCATCGGCGCGCTGCTGGCCGGCCAGGCCGGCTTCATCCGCCAGATCCAGGCTTATGACGAGAAGCGCGTGCGCGAGCAGCAGTTCCCGGTCTATGCGTCGTCGACACGCGGCGTGAACGACAGCCTGGCGTTCCGGCCCGACAACCCGCTCGTCGCCGACCTGCGCGTGCGCCGGGCGCTGCTGCATGCGACCAGTGCGCGCGACATCGTGCAGACCTTGTTCAGCGACAACTATCCGCAGGCGAAGGGCGTCATCGTATCGACCGCCGCCGGCTTCGTCGATCTCTCCGACAAGCTGGTGCACGATGAGGCCAAGGCGGCGCGACTGCTCGACGAAGCCGGCTGGAAGGTCGGCGCCCAGGGCCTGCGCCAGAAGGACGGGCAGGACCTGGTGCTCGCCACCTACGAGTCGCCCAACTACCTGCAGAACAAGGAAGTGCTGCAGCTCGTGGCGCAGCAGTGGGCCAAGCTCGGCGTGAAGCTGAGCGTGATGTCCGGCGACCTGGGCAGCCGCACGCTCGACAGCCTCGACCCGCAGAAGACACCGTTGATTCCCGCCATGGTCGGCCGTGCCGACCCCGACGTGATCAAGAGCAACTTCCATCCGGCCAACCGCAATCTGCTGCTGCAAAAGGGCGGCGTCAGCCAGAAGGTCAGGTCCTTCGAGGATGACAAGCTCAATGCGCTGTTCGACGCCATCGCGCAGGAGCCCGATGCCGCCAAGCGCCTGGCACTGACGCGGGAAGTCCAGCACTACCTGGTCGACCAGGCTTACGTGATCCCGTTGTTCGAGGAGCCGCAGGTGTTCGCCGGCGCGCCCTGGGTGCGCGACGTGGGCTTCGAGGCGGTCGGCCGTCCGAGCTTCTACGGCACCTGGCTGGCGCCGCACTGATCGGACCCATGCGATGAGCAAATACCTCTACGGCCGCATCGGCCAGGCGCTGCTGGTGCTCTGGGCCGCCTTCACCGCTTCCTTCATCCTGCTGCAGGCGCTGCCCGGTGATGCGGTGCTGATCAAGTTCCTCAATCCCGACATGGGCCTCGGGCCGAAGGAGATCGCCGACATCCGCGCCTCCTACGGTGCCGACAACCCGGTGTGGGAACGCTATTTCCACACTCTGTGGAACTTCCTCGCCGGCAACTTCGGCTACTCGATGCAGGCCGGCGTGCCCGTGAGCCAGGGCCTCGCGACCAACCTGCCGCCGACGCTGCGGCTGGCGACCTTCGGCTTCGCGGTGGCGCTGCTGCTGGCCGTGGCGTTGTCCTTCCTGTCGAACCTCACTCGCTTCGCCTGGCTGCGCGCGGCCATCCAGTCGCTGCCCTCGCTGTTCATCTCGGTGCCGGTGTTCTGGCTCGGGATCATGCTGATCCAGGTGTTCTCTTTCCGGCTCGGCCTGATCCCGGTCATCAATCCGGGCAAGTGGGAGGGCCTGGTGCTGCCCACGCTCACGCTCGCGGTCCCGATCTCGGCGCCACTGGCGCAGATCCTGATGCGCAACATCGACGAGGTGCTCACGCAGCCCTTCGTGACGGTGGCGCGGGCCAAGGGTGCCACGCGCAACTGGGTGCTCTGGAAGCACGTGGCGCGCAATGCCGTGCTGCCGACGCTGACCATCGCGGGCATCCTGTTCGGCGAGCTGTTGGCCGGCGCGGTGGTCACCGAAGCCGTCTTCGGCCTCAATGGTCTGGGCAGTCTCACCCAGCAGGCGGTCGGCAACCAGGACACGGCGGTGCTGCAGGCCATCGTGGTCATTTCCGCCGCGGCGTTCGTCCTCATCAACCTCGCGGTCGACCTCCTGTATCCGGTGCTCGACCCGCGTCTTCGCATCAAGTTGGGGAGCTGACACATGAGCATTGTTTTCGAAGCAAATCCGGTCGCCTTGGCGAGCCCGGTGGCGCGGCGCTGGCGCCAGGTCCGGCGCGCGCTGCGCGGCGTGCAGCCCGGCCTGCTGCTGGCCTGGCTGGTGATCGCGACGGTGACGCTCTGGGCCGTCGTGCCGGGTGTCTTCACGGGCTACAACCCGGTGCAGGGCACGTCGGGGCAGCACCTCTTGGCGCCCGGCGCCTCGCACCTGCTCGGGACCGACGGGCTGGGCCGCGACCTCTACGCGCGCGTCGTGCACGGCGCGGTGCATTCGCTGTCGGGCGCGTTCCTGGCCGTCACGGTCGGCCTGCTGCTGGGCACCGCGATCGGGCTGGTCGCGGGCTCGGTCGGTGGCGTGGTCGAGGACATCCTGATGCGCATCGTCGACGTGCTGCTGGCGGTGCCTTCGCTGCTGCTGTCGCTGAGCATCATCATCATCCTCGGCTTCGGCACGCTCAACGCGGCGCTGGCGGTCGGCGTGGCCTCGGTCGCGGGCTTCGCGCGGCTGGTGCGCTCGGAGGTGGTGCGGGTGCGCCGCGCCGAGTACGTCGAGGCCGCCTTCGGCAGCGGCGGACGTTTTCGCAGCGTGCTGTGGCGGCACGTGCTGCCGAACTCGATGACCTCGGTGGTGGCGATGGCGGCGCTGCAGTTCGGCACCGCCATCCTGTCGATCTCGACCCTGGGCTTCCTGGGCTACGGCGCGCCGCCGCCGACGCCCGAGTGGGGCCTGCTCATCGCCGAAGGCCGCAACTACATCTCGACCGGCTGGTGGCTCACCAC
>NZ_JBFUCI010000593.1:0-2913 GCF_056405335.1 Variovorax sp. P1_H12_2 | reverse complement strand
CAGCAGGGCCAGCGCGGCGAGCAACAGCAGGGAGCGCAGCGTGTTCATGCTCGTGCACCTCCGAGCAGGCCAGCGGGCCGGAAGGCCAGCACGAGGATCATCGGCAGAAACAAGATCACGTAGGCGAGATCCGGAACCAGTGCGATGCCGAAGGTGTAGATGAAGCCGATGATGAAGCTCGCGATGAAAGTGCCCATCAGGCTGCCGACGCCGCCGAGGATGACCACGATCAGCGCCAGGGGCAGCATGTCGGCGTCAAGCCCCGGATAGGCCGACAGCATCGGGCCGCCGAATGCGCCGCCGAGACCGGCGAGCATCGCGCCGAGGCAGAACACGCTGGTGAACAGGGCCGAGGCACRGATTCCGACCGCACGCGCCATGGGCATGTCGTCGACGCCCGCGCGGATGCGTGCGCCAAGCCGCGTGCGTTCCAGCAGCAGGTAGAGCATGACGGCGGCCACGAGTGCGACCCCGATCACGGCCAGTCGGTAGCTCGGAAAACTGAAGCCGAGCCATGATGTCGGGCCGCTAAGGAAACTCGGCGGCGAGACTGGGATCGGATCGCCGCCCCACAGCACCAAACAGAGATCCGCGGCGATGAAGGAGAGGCCGAGCGTGGCCAGCACCTGAGCCTGCGCGTTGCCCGAAAGCCGGCGCAGCACCAGGCGCTCGAACAGCCCGCCGATGATCGCGGTGGCGAGCGCAGCGAGCGCCACTGCCGCCGCGAAGCCCCAACCGGCGCGCGCCACGCTCGCGGCGACGTAGGCCCCGATCATGAAGAGCGCGCCGTGGGTGAGGTTGGCGATGCGCATCAGCCCGAAAATGAGTGCGAAGCCCGAGGAGAGCAGTAGCAGCAGGCTGCCGAGGGCCAGACTGTTGAGTGTCTGAGTCAACCAGAATTGCATGTTCTTGATGTCGTGGCCCGCCATGCCGATGCACGCGCGGGCCGTGACGCTCCGGTGTGGGTGTCAGGCGCCCAGATTCCTGGCGGGCGGCCAGTCGCGCGAATAGACCGGTTCTGCCAGGAATTTCTTCGGGTCGTAGGTCCAGAACTGGCTCACGTCCGGATAGGTCTCGATGATGCTGTTGACCAGGCGTCCGTCCTTGCGCCCGACGGTGCGCACGTAGACGTCGCCGACCACGTTGCCCCAGGCATCGAACTTCACCGGCCCGCGCGCGGTCATCGCGTTGGTTTTCTGCAGGGACGCGCGCAGCGACTCGCGGTCGAAGGACTGACCCTTCAAAGGCGCCAGGGCGGCGTCGAGCACCGAGGCGCTGACGTGCGTGCACGCGGCATAGAAGCCCGGGTCGTAGCCGTGCGCCTTGCGGAAGGTGCCCGCGAACTTCTCATTGATCGGGTTCGCAAGTTCTGCGGAGTACCAGTTGACCGTGACAATGCCCAGCGCCTCGTCGCCCATGTTGCGCAGCACCGCTTCATCGAGGGTCGTCATGCCTCCGACCAGGGCGAGCTTGCCGCGCAGGCCGTATTCGTTGAACTGGCGGATGAAGCGAAAGCCGTTGGAGCCCGCGAAGCCGAGGAACACCGCGTCCGCGTCTCGGCTGAGCTGGGCCAGGAAGGTGCCGTAATCCGGCGCCGTCAGCGGCGGGAAGAGCTTCTGCACGACCTTGCCGCCGGCTTCCTCGAACACGCGCTGAAATCCCGCCGTCATTTCGTGGCCATAGGCGATGTCATCGGCGACCAGCACCATGCGCTTGTACTTCAGCTTCTTCGCGCAGTAGTCAGCCAACGGGTGGGCGCACTGGGCCGACGTGGAACTGGCGCGAAACAGCCAGGGGTTGGCCTTGCGCTGGGTCATGTCCTCCGCCGCCGCGACCGGGAAGACCGGGATCTTGCGGGCGCGCATGTAGTCGTCGGTGGCCAAGGCCTCGAAGGCCGCCAGGGGACCCATGAGCACCTGCGCGCCTTCCCGCTCGACCAGTTCCTGGGTCTTGGTGCGGGCGCTGGACGGCACGCCGCCGGTATCGGCCACGATCAGTTCGACCTTGCGGCCACCGAGCCGCTGGTCATTGGCCGCCAGGTAGCTCTGAAGCCCGCGCTCCATGTCGATGCCGCCAGAAGCGAAGGGGCCGGTCTTGGCGGTGAGCAAGCCCAGGCGCAAAGGCTCGGGCGAACCCTGGCTGCGCACCAGGGATGGTACCGCCAATGCGGCGCTGGCGGTTGCTGCCGCTGCAACAAAACTCCTGCGATCCATTGTCATCTTGTCTCCGGTCTTGGTGGGGGTATTGGGTGAGGTGCGATCCGTCATCGCATCGTATTAACTGATCGAACGATCAATAATAATGGCCCAAAATTGGGAGATCAAGACACGTTTGATCGTGATGTGTCGGGGTTTACCCGCGTGAGGTGGCAGTTCGACCCTGGTCCGCTAATAATCGAGTGATCGGTCCTTGTGGGCCGGCGGGAGCGCAAGCGCCGCCCGTGACCAGCCGACCATTGCCAAAGACCCTCGATGACGCAACGCATCGCCAAGACAAACGAATCCGAGCAGGATGCCCCGATCAACCCCATGCAACGGCGGCGGCGTCTGGCGCCCGAGGACCGAGAGCACGAGATCGTCCAGTCCGCGATCAGCTTTTTCGCCAAGCATGGTTTCGAAGGCAGCACGCGCGACCTCGCGCAGCGCCTCGGCGTCTCACAGCCTTTGCTTTACCGCTACTTCCCGACCAAGGAAGCCCTGGTCGACCGGGTGTATGACGAGGTGTTTGTGCGGCGCTGGAATCCGGAGTGGGAAGAGTGGCTCGCGGACCGCTCGCATACGCTCGAAAGCCGCCTCAAGCGGTATCTGAAGGACTATGCGCACTTCGTCCTGCGTGGCGAATGGGTGCGCATCTTCATGTATGCGGGGCTCAGCCGCGCCGGAGTGAACCAGCGCTACCTGGCACGCCTGCGCG
>NZ_JBFUCI010000592.1:0-2927 GCF_056405335.1 Variovorax sp. P1_H12_2 | reverse complement strand
GCCTGCGCATGGGCCGCCATTGCCTGATCGACAGCGCCGGCCCCTGGAGCCGGGACCTGGCGCCCGGCAGTTTCATGGCTCCGGAATTCGCCGTGCCGGCGCGGATCATTGGCGCTGGCTACAGCTTCGAAAAGCGGCGCTAGGAAAGATCTCATGCAATCGCTGATGCCTGCGGAGGCCTATACCGATGACGCCTGGTTCGCCCGCGAGCGCGAACTGCTGATGCGTCCGCTGTGGCAGTTCGTCGCGCCGCGCATGCTGCTGGGCAAACACAATGCCTTCGTGCGCCGCAGCATCTGCGGCGTCGATGTGGTGGTGCAGAACTTCAACGGCGAGCTGCGCGCCTTCGACAACCTTTGCCTGCACCGCCAGAACCCGCTGCAGCAGCAGCCGCAAGGCGTGCGGCCGCTGGTCTGCGGCTACCACGGGTGGGGCTACCGCTCCGACGGCGGGGTCGACAACATTCCGTTCCATGACGAGTCCTACCGGCTGCCCAAACAGGAGCGCGAATGCCTGCGGCTGCGGCGCTTCGCACTGGCCTGTATCGGAGGCCTGGTCTTCGTGAACCTCAGCGAGCAACCGATGCCGATCGAGGACCAGTTTTCGATCCCGGCACTCGAGATGCTCCGCGCGGCGTCCGAACAGTTCGACGACGAGGTGCTGGTCACCACATTCGAGGCGCGCTTCAACTGGAAGCTGGCTTACGAGAACCTGCGCGACAGCCTGCACCCGCGCTTCGTTCATCCGCGCACGCTTTACCAGAACGTCAAGTTCCAGGCGCAGATGGACGAACCCGCCATCGCCGACTCGCATGTCTATCACGCGCAGGGCAGCACCGGCCGGGACGGCCATCTCGCCAGGCTGCGCGGCTTCAGCGGCGGCGGCCTCAACGAGCGCCTGGAGGCCATGCCGCACTATGCCTGGCACGACAATGTCGAGCGCTTCGGCAGCGACGACTGGTACCTCAACTGGCTGGTCTTCCCGAATCTGCACATTGCTTCGGGGTCGGGGGGCTACTCCTTCATCATCGAGCACCATCAGCCGGTGTCGGCTGGCCGAACGGACTTGATGGTCTACTACGTCACGGCGAAAAAAAAGCGTCGCTATCCCACCTCGGCGGCGGTACTCATGGCGCATCTCGAGGGCGCCGAGAAGGTATTGCGCGAGGACATCGACATCATGGAAAAGGTCCAGTCCGGCCTGCGTCCGGGCGCGCCCCGCGCGACGCTGGGCGACTACGAGTTCGCCAACATGGCGGTCGAGCGGTGGTACATGGACGTGATGGAGGGTCACCATGCCCTCTGAAAAATACGTGATCGGCAGCGGCGCACTGCTTGCATGGGCGCTGGCAAGCTGGGCCGAGGTGGCGCCGGATGAAGCTCTGCGAGCGATCGATATCGGCCAGGACAGCGACTATCGATTCGACCTCCGCATACTCGCCGACATTTCGCCCCGCGATGCGACGGCCTTCGTCGCCTGGGGCCCGCAGTTCCTGAACTTCCGGCGGCTCGAACTGATGGGTGAGCTGAAGGGCCGTGGCTTCAGGCTGCCGCCGCTGGTGTGCCGCGGCGCGCTGGTGTCCGCAACGGCCGCGCTCGGCGAGAACTGTGCCGTCGGCGCGGGAGCCATCGTCGGCAGCGGCTGCAAGATCGGCTTCAACAGCCATATCGGCGCCGGTGCCTTGATTGGCAATGGGGTTCAGCTCGGGTCTTCCGTATGGATCGCCGATGGCGTGCAGATCGGACCCGAGGCCCGGATTGGAGCCAACGCGACGCTCGGGCGCGGCGTCATCCTGGACGACGGGGTGGTGGTCGGTCGCCAAAGCATCCTCGATCTGCCGGGCAGGCGGGCGATTCCCCTGCCCGACAAGACTTTTGTCACCGCCCCATTTCCGACCGGTGCAGTGGTCATCGAAGGTGGCGGGACCGTTCCCGTTTTTTGAGCTTGCTGCCAAGGACCACGCATGTATTCGGCACTTTCGGAATCCTTGAGGATTCAGCTGATTGAAACGGCCTCCGAGGCCGCGGAACCCAGGGTCGCGGAGCTTGAGCGGCGCCCCGTGTTTTTCCTCTCCCCGCTGAGCTTGTTGGGGTCGACACACGGGCCAACCATCGCGGCGGCCGCACAAGGTCTCATCGCCGTCGTGGACGACGTTGCGACCGACCCGGCGCTCCATGGCGCACCCCGCTGGACCACCGCCGAATTCCTTGCGCGCGCGCACGAACACCCGGGTGCCGTGGCGATCGACTTTTCAGAAAGTCCGGTCGACAGAGCCCTGGCCGTGGAGCTGTGCCGCCAAGCCGGTGTCGAGCGTGCGGACTGCGTGGCGGCCCAGGCACAACTGGGCATGGTGTCGGTGTACGAACTGGCTTCTGTCTATCGCAGCAAGACCCTTGAACGCCTCGACGATTTCCTCCGCTTGGCGCACCGATTTGCCGACGATCACAGTCGCGCCACGCTGTACGCAAACCTGCTCTTCCGGATTACCTACGACCGCTCGCACATGCTTGCGACATGGGCCAATCCCATCGACGAGTATTTCTCGAGCTACGCCTCGCCCTCTACCTTCAAGCTTGGGGCGAACGAACACTATTGCGACTGCGGCGCCTTTCAGGGCCCGATCGTCTCCAAGTTCCTCGGCGCGACCGGTCATCGCTACGGCAGCATCACGGCATTCGAGCCGGATCGAGCCAACTTCGAGTTCCTTCAGCGTGTGTCGCCTTTGGCGCTGCCCAACTTCCGCCCGATCAACAAGGCCGTCTCGAGTCGACGACAGACCTTGAGGTTCATGGAAACCGGCACCGTCTCCAGCTATGTCTCGGCCGCCGGTTCGGTCGTCGTGCAAACGGCCAGGCTCGACGACGAGCTGGAGAAGCTCACGTTCCTCAAGATGGATGTGGAGGGTTTCGAAGCCAAGACGCTTCAAG
>NZ_JBFUCI010000591.1:0-2968 GCF_056405335.1 Variovorax sp. P1_H12_2 | reverse complement strand
GGTTGAGCAGCACCTGCTGCAGATGGATGCGATCGCCAAGGACCGGCGGCAGAGGGTGCGCAACGTGCAAATGCACGCGAATGCGGCGCGCTGCGGCGTCGGGACGGACCAACGCCGTGACATTCTCCAGAAGGTCTTGGACGTTCAGCGGCACGACCTCGACCTCGTGGCGCCGCAGCATCGCGCGCATGCGATCGATCACGGCACCCGCTCGCTGGTCATCGGCGAGGATGTCGTCGACGATCGCGCGGATCTCCTCAAGGTCCGCCTGACCGGATTGCAGCATGAGCACTGCGGCTTCGGCATTGCGCAGGATGGCGCCCAGCGGCTGGTTGATCTCGTGGGCCAGAGCGGCCGCCAACTGACCCATCACGGACAAGCGGCCTGCGTGAGCGATTTCATGCCGCAGGCGCAACATTTCCTGCTCGGCCTCCTTGCGGGCGGTGATGTCGCTGCAGGCGCCCCGACTGCGGACAGCGCGCTGGCGCTCGAACTCGAATTGTCCTTGCGCCGAGATCCACCGCATGCTGCCATCGGAAACAAAGACGCGAAACTCCGTCTGAAAGTGGCCAATCCTGTCCCCTCCCGCCTCGGAGAACGCCAGGCGAACCATGCGGCGGTCGTCGGCATGCACCTTCGATAGCAACGACTCCAGATCCATCGGCTCGTTCSGCGAAAAGTCGAACAGCTGCCGGGTCCTCGGGCTCGCCCAGAAGGTGCCGCACGCGGTATCRCGCGTCCAGAGGCCCAGGTTCGCGGCYTGCATGGCGAGCGTCATGCGCTCCTCCCCTTCGCGCAACTCGTGCAGCAGTGTCGCCGCGCGATGCACGTTGCGACTCAGTTCGTAGGCCATCGCGAACACAATGCCCAATGAGAACAAGCTGACCGTGATCGGCGCCTCGACAAAGCCCCAGAACACCACCACCGCCTGCGCCACACCACCCAGGGCGAAGAAGCAGGCCGTGCCGCCGATGGTGAGCGCTGCGGTCCTGTCGCCGCGGCGCCAGGCCGAAAGGCTGGCATCCAGGACAAAGATCGCGAGCAGGCCCATCGCCAACTGGCCGACCAGCATCCACGGATTGGGCGTCCCGATGGCGATCGAGACGTTCTCGCCCAGGAACGGAATGGCGCGCAGCCCCGAGATCTCTTTGAAGTTCAGAGACTGCCCGCTCAGGAAGTTGGGCAACAAGGTGAAGGTCCGCAGTGCGACGACTGTCCACCCCAACCAGGCGCGACCGCTTTTGAGATAGCTGCGCACGAAGCCGACTTGCGACACGGTGGCGAGCCAGACCGCCACCTGTCCCGCGCGATTCGCAAGCGCATACTCTGCTGGCGCCTGCGCTTTCATCATGACGAGTTCGCAGAAGGCAAGCGCAGCGGTCGCCACCGCCAAGACCGGAAAGAACAAACTCGGCCAGGCGCCCCGATCCTTCACCCACACCGGCAAGTGCACCGCAGCCAGCATGAGGCACGCGGAGCCGACCATGGCCCAAACAATGGTGACCCAACTCATGAAAACTCCATTCGGTGACCAAGCCCGATTCTCGCCTGGGTGGAATGACGTGACTTGAGAGGATGCCGAAGCGCGGCATGACCATGGCGTTGCCGGCGGCGAAGACGGGATTCATGACGGAGCACAAGCTCATCGACACGTCCCGGTGCTGCCGCACCGGGACGGACATGGATCAGTTCACGAGTTCGAATTCACCCGGCTTCCATGTCTTGTCGAACCACGATTCCAAGGGGCCTATCGAAAGACAGGGATGCCGGCGAAGGCTTGTTCCGCTGGACGCGCTTCAGCGTGCGCGAATCACGTCGGACACGACGCCGTTCTCGTTGACGGTGCAGTTGATCGCCGGTTGTCCGGCTCCGATGCTGAGGGTGACGACGTAGAAGCCTTCCCTCATGGTGCTCGCGTCGCTGGTCGGCGTCACGCTTGCCCTTGGCACCTTGTACTCGCGGGAGACGGCGTCGATGCAGCTGGTTCGCGCCACAAGCGGAGACATGAAGCCTCCGATGATCGGCGCCGGAGGCTGATAGTTGGCGCAGCCACTGGCGACAAGGCAATAAACCATGGCTGTTGCGGAACGAATGCGAAAGGACATGCTGACTCCTCGGACTGTGACTCAAATTGCGAAAAGAATCCGCGGCATTGCGGCCGGTCCGGCCGGGCGCTCGGCATTGGACGCTCCGAGTGCCGTTTCGAAGAAACCAGCGTTCGCGATGCCAGGATTCTGATGGGGCCAATCGGTCGGCATGCGGACCTGTGACCCGTGCTGTCGCTCAGCTCATTGGGGCTGGACGCGAGCGGCCTCGCCATTGCCCTGGATGAAGACCCGCTGCCCCACTCGCAGTCCGGGCATCACCGGCTGCGTCACCTCGACCAGCACACCACTGTCGGTGCGAACGAAGATCTGCTGGCCTTCGAGCGGCTTGCTGTAACGTTCCGCAATCTGGCTGCCCGCCACGCTGCCGCCGATCGCGCCCACCACCATGGCCACATCGCGGCCGGTGCCACCGCCGATCAGGCTGCCGATGCCGACACCGGCCAGTCCGCCGAGCACTGCACCCACTCCGGTATGGTGGGAGGTCGGGATCTCGGTCGGCATGATCTGCTCGATCTTGCCCTGGCGGAYCGTCATCGATGCCTGCTGCGAGCCCGGTGCGGCGCACGCGGTGAGCAAGAGAGCCATTGCGAATGCGGCGAGCCGCGAGAAAAGACGCACGTTCATGGATTGGAACTCCGGTACGGGGTGGAAGAAATTTGAGTTGATCTGGCTTGGCGAGAAAAATCGAAGACAGGTCTCGCGAGAAGGAGCAGCGCCACTTCAGCCTCCCGAGCGAGCGACGGACGCTCGCATCGTCATCGACGACAGCGAATTGGAGATGGAGATCGGCGCGCCCATTTTTTTGCTGGTCCGTGCACAGATGGAGATCGGCGCGCCCATTTTTTTGCTGGTCCGTGCAC
>NZ_JBFUCI010000590.1:0-2972 GCF_056405335.1 Variovorax sp. P1_H12_2 | reverse complement strand
ACGACGGCGGTGGAAAACCTGCTGCGCCGTCGACTGCAGGACGGCCTGTCGATACTCTGGGTGACGCATTCACGCGAGCAGGCCGTGCGCATGGGCACACGCCACTACGAAATGCACGACGGGCAGGCTCGGCTCTCATGAACACCGTCACCGTCCACCTCCAGGCGACCGATGTCGCGCTGGCGGCCTTGCTGGTGCTCGCCAATGCCTGTGCCTCGATCGTGCTGCGGCTGCACCTGCACCGGCAGGTCCTCTGGGCAGCCACGCGCATGGTGGTGCAGTTGCTCCTGGTGGGTCTGCTGCTGAAGGTCGTCTTCAGGCTGGGGTCGCCGGCGCTGACCCTGCTCGTCGTGCTGCTGATGATCTGCGCCGCCGCGCGCGAAGTCGCGGTGCGTCCGGAGCGGCGCTTTCAGGGGTGGCGCAACTACCGCATCGGCATCGCGGTGGTCGGGGTCTCGAGCCTGGCGACGGTCGTCCTGGCATTGATGACCGCCATCCGCCCGGAGCCCTGGTATGACCCGCGCTACGCCATCCCGCTGATGGGCATGGTGCTGGGCAGCGTGCTGAATTCGGCGAGCCTCGGGCTGGACAGCTTCGTCGAAGGCGTGACCCTGCGCCGACAGGCCATCGAGGCCCAGCTGGCCCTGGACACGCCAATCCGCAGCGCGCTGGCCGAGTTGACGCGGTCATCGATCCGGCGCGGCATGATTCCGATCATCAACCAGATGTCCGCGGCCGGCATCATCACCTTGCCGGGCATCATGACGGGTCAGTTGCTGGCCGGCATGGATCCCGTCGAAGCGGTCAAGTACCAGATCCTGCTGCTTTTTCTCCTCACCGGGGCGGGCGGCCTGGCGGCCGCCGGGGCGGTGTACCTCGCGGCGCGCGCCMTCACCGACGAGCGCCAGCGGCTGCGCCTCGACCGCCTAGGCCCCGCGCGGGGAGCCCCTCGGCCCGCGGGACTCTCGCGCTGAGGCGGGCCGGCTTCGCCTCCGGGACACCGCCATTCCTCCTCGGGCACATTCAGATTGCATTCATGATTGCAATCTGGAGTTACAGTTGGGCCGATCACCCAGCGGCCAGTTGAAGGCGACGGGTTGCGACCTTGCCGATCTTCGACGAGCGGGATTCACCCGGAGCCAAGGAGTACGACGAATGCGTCTGTCTTCTGTAACTCGACCTCACGCGGGCCACTGGGTCGTGGCAGCCGCCGTCCTCGCAACGGGTTGCCACGGCTGGGCGCAGTGCCTGCCGTCGATCTCGCCAGCCTGCGCATCCGTCCCGCCCATCCCCCTGGGTGCGCGGCCCGAAACCGGCGCCTACTACGGCAACCAGCACCAGTCGGGCGTTCTGTTCGTGCACAGCCTGGAGGACCGCCAAGGCGGCTGGGGCTGGCAGCCCCGGACGGACACGGCGGAGCCACAGCGCGGGGTCTTCGACCTGCGAGCGGGTGGCACCGGGGATCGAATTCGCGGCGACACCGGCGGGTTCGACATCGACAGCAGGACGGCATGGGTGCAGGGCACGGCGACCCTTGGCCAGTGGTCGCCGTTCGGACGCTCCGACCGGATGCACTTCGGCGCCATGTTCGGCTACGGGGGCACGCGAAGCGACGCACAGGGCGTCCCGGCCTACTTCCAGTCGGAGGGAAACACCAGCGGCTACAGTGTCGGCGCCTTCGGCACCTGGTATCAGGATGACCTCACCCGCACCGGTTGGTACAGCGACCTCTGGGGCCAGTACGCCGTGTTTTCCGACCGCGTCCAGACCGTGTTCCGGGAACAGGTCGACTACAACTCCCACGCCGGAATCCTGTCGGCCGAAGGCGGCTACGTCGTCCGCCTGCAAGACAGCAGCTGGTCGCTCGTGCCGCAGGGCCAGTTCGTCTATGTTCACAACCACACCTACAACGTGACGCAGGTGGATGGACTGCAGGTCGACGGCGCCCATCGTGGCGGCTGGCTGTCCAGGCTGGGCGTCCGCGCGGAACACGAGGCCTTCGGCTGGGCAGGTGCCGTCGTTCGGCCGTCCGTGACCTTGAACTGGTGGCATGACGCGCTGGGCGACGAGGTGGTGGTCGACAACGTGTCGACGCGCTACCTCTACCCCTCCAATCGATTCGAATTCAAGGCCGGCGTCGACGCCAGATTCCAGGGGGGATGGATGGCCTGGGGCAATGTGGGCTGGCAAACGGGCAGTCAGTCGTACCAGGCCTGGACCGTGCAGGCCGGCACCCGATTCGTCTGGCGATGACGCGGGGACAGCCCTTCTCGTGCGCGCTCGGGATGCGTCGCGCGAGGGTAGGCACCCCCAGTGAAACGCCCCTGAACCGCCGAGTCAGCGATGCGGTTCAGCTTGCCTTCAGAACCGCAGCCTAGAGTTGACGGCCATGTTCGATCGGCTGTGTCAACTCATTGCAAGACAGTGCCTGTGGTGGTGCGCGGCCGGCGTTGCACTGGTCGTCCTGCAGCCCTTCCTCTGCGCCGACTCCGTCCAGGGCCGCGTGGATGCCCGGGGGCTTCGATGAAGCAGCTCGATCTCACCCTCTTCGCCTGGATGGCCGCGGGCCATGAGCCCAACGCGTGGATCCTGTCGGTCGCCGCCCTGATCGCGGTCTGGGGCCCGTGGATCGGCGCAGTGCTCGTGGCCTGGGCCTTTGCGCGCCAGCCCGCTCAACGCGGCTACCTGGTGGCCACCTTGTGCGCGCTGGCGGTGGCCGCGCTGCTGGCGCATTGGATCGCGTCCGCACTCGGTTTTCCGAGGCCGTTCATGACCGGCCTCAGCCCGCCCTATGTTCCGCACGGAGCGCGAGGTTCGCTGCCGAGCGCGCACGCTTCGGTGATGTTCACGCTGGCGCTGGCGCTGCTCGTGCGTCCCGGTCTCCGGCGCATCGGACTGCTGGCGACYGCTGCGGCATGCGCCACAAGCTGGGCCCGCATCTACGTGGGCATCCATTTTCCGCTGGACATCGC
>NZ_JBFUCI010000589.1:0-3002 GCF_056405335.1 Variovorax sp. P1_H12_2 | reverse complement strand
GCGCCGACCCATGTCCACCACGTCCCTTGAACGTGATTTCGAGACCATCGGCAGCAGAGGTAATGGCACCGACGCGGTATCCCACGAAACCGTAGGGCGACGGGTTCGTGTGCAAAGCGAAAGCGAAGTCGGGCCTGGGGAAGCGCTTGAACAGGCCGTCGGCCAGCATGGCCTTGGCGCCGCCACCCGCTTCCTCGGCCGGCTGGCCGATGAACATCAACGTGCCCTTCCACTGGTCCTTGAGCGCAACGAGTGTTCGTGCGGTCCCGATCCAACTTGCCATGTGGATGTCATGCCCGCAACTGTGCGCGACAAAGGTCTCGCGGCCATTCCAATCGGCCTTGACTTTGCTGGCGTAGGGGAGACCGGTCTTTTCCTCCATGGGCAGTGCGTCGAGCTCCGTACGCACGAGTACCGTGGGTCCCGGGCCGTTCTTGTAGATCGCGACGATGCCGGTGCGGCCAACCTTCTCGGTCACTTCGAAGCCGATGTCGCGCATTTCTGCTGCGAGCTTGGCGGCCGTGCGAGTCTCCTTGAAGCTCAACTCGGGATTGGCGTGGATGTCCTTGTAGATCGCATCGAGTTGCGGGTACATGCCGTCGACGAGCGCGGCGATGCGCGGCGTGGGCGTCTGCGCGAAGGCGGCCGGCGCAACGGCGCTCGCGACAAGGATGGAAAGGGAAAGCTGGCGAAAGGATGGCAGGGGCATCGGACGTCTCGGTGATCGTGATTGTTGGGCGCCGTGCGGGTTCGAGCGCCCGAATGCGGCCTCGAAGTACGGCACCCGCAATCTAGGGGGTTGCCGATCCAAAGTCCAATGCATTGTTTTTCGCTTTGCCATAATTTGATCTCATGGCAACCCAACGGCTTCGGCGATGACACTGGTCCAACTGCGGCACCTGATCTCGCTGGCCGAGACCGCCTCCTTCACGCGCTCGGCCGAGGCACTCTTCCTCACGCAGCCGGCGCTGAGCCGCAGCATCCAGGCACTCGAGGAGGAACTGGGCCGGAGGCTGTTCGAACGCGTGGGGCGGCGCAGCGAGCTCACTCATTTCGGGCGCGAGGTGCTGCAGCGGGCCCGTCAGCTCGTGTTCGACGCCGACGAACTCGCGGCGTCCGGCGGACGCAAGCTCGGCGGCCGCACCGGCACGCTGCGCGTCGGCCTCGGCGCGGGGCCGGGAGCACTGCTGACCAAGCGGCTGATGACGGACATGGCGCAGCGCGGCGCGTCGATCCGCGTCGACATCCTTCGCGGCGACGGAGACCGGCTCGTGCAGGCGCTTCGCAACCGGCAACTCGATGCCGTGGTGCACGAGATGCGCGCGTTCCGGCCGGCGACGGACCTGCGTGTCGAGGCAGTGGCCGAGATGCGAGGAGCCTTCATGTGCCGGCGTGGCCACCCGCTCGCGCGCAAGCGCGGCGCGATCGGCTTCGATGCCGTGCGCGAGTACCCGATCGCCTCGACTCCGCTGGGCGACGAAGTGGTGCGCGAGATGGTCGTCGCCTACGGTCCGCAGGGGCATCCCGACGAGTGCGTGAGCTTGCGCTGCAACGAACTGTCGAGTCTGGTCGAGGTGGTGCGCGATAGCGACGCGGTTCTGTTCGCGATCCGCGCGGCCGCGCCGGACCTGGTGGAACTGCCTGTGAGGCCCGCGATAGCGACCCGCGCGCATTTCGGGCTGATCACACTCGCGGGGCGTACGGACGCGCCCGCGCTGTCGATGCTGCGAGAGCTGATCGCGAAGAGCCTGCACGACTGACCGCAGACGCTGGTCTGGCGCCCCAGATCGTGGCGCTCCAGCTGGGCTTCTTCTTCCACGCCGACGCAGTGACGGTGTCGCCGAAGGGGTGCGATTGTGCTGGCTCCGGCGGGACATCGATGTCATGGAGGCGCAACAGCTGGTTCGACGCGGATGTTCGCTGAACACTGGCCAGCCAGCGCATCGCTCGCCGTCCGGCCGCCGCTCAATCCACCTTCGCCCCCGACACCTGCACCAGCTTCTGGATCACCGGCCCGTGGCCTCGAAGTTGCGCCCGATGGCCAGGCGTGGTCATCCCATCAGTGTCGGATTCCGGCGCGACTCATCGATTCGTCGCTGCCTCAATGCCTCCTTGCACTGCGGCAGCTGTCCCATCCCGGGCTCTGCACACTGGGTGTTGACGCAGACGGCACGCGCGATGAAGTGCCGCCCGCTGCAGGCCGCCAGGGAATCGCGCTCGCCGCGACTGCTGGAGGTCGAGGAGATCGGCTTCGGACGGCTCGATGGTGATTTCGATGTCGTCGGGAGCGCGGCCCCGGCTTTTGATTCGCTGGATTCATGGGCGATCGGCTGGAGCCGCGAAGGGCTCGACGCCGCGCGCCCCATCGTGTGGCGGTCGCGCGCGGCGAGACCGTTGGCTGGCTGAGACCACGCGTTCGGCGATCCTTGCAGGGTGACGGTGGCGCTCGTCTGCGGCGGCTTGGCCGCGGTGCGGATCTGATGCCATGAGGCGAAGGCCGTGAACAGCAGCAGCGAGGGCACCAACACCAGCCGGAGTGCGCTGCACAGCGCACGTGCATCGGACAACTCGCGGCGTTCGCGAGGGGTGGCCTGTTCAGGCCGGTCGACCGGGGCGGCGGCGTCTTCTTCCTCGTGACTCGATGTCAGGGTGCCGCCGCAGGTGCGACAACGCAAGGCCCCGCCATGGTTCACGGTCTGGCAGAACTCGCAGGTGCCGAACGCCACACCCTTGCGATTCAGCATCAGGCTGACGACGTCCCCCACCTGCACATAAGCGTCAGCCTGCGAAGCGCTCTCGGGCCAGACGGCAATCGCATTGTCGGTAGACATGTTGACCTCCTTCGGGCATGTTGACGCGCGGCTGTGATCATCGGCCTGAACCGCCGCCGGCACCACTGCCGCCGCCCGAGCCACCACCGCCGCCGCCCGAGCCACCACTGCCGCCGCCCGAGCCACCGCCGGAGCCGCCGCCACCACCGGGGCCGCCACCACCGCCGGGAC
>NZ_JBFUCI010000588.1:0-3016 GCF_056405335.1 Variovorax sp. P1_H12_2 | reverse complement strand
TGAATGTGGCCCCCACGCTCCCCCACTGCGTGTGGGTCGCTGCCCCCCGAGGGGGCCGCAGGCCGCCTTGGGGCTGCCCGGCGCCGGCCTGATCCGAGCCCATTCCGGGGCCCCTCCACCCCGCCCGTTAAAATACCGGGTTCCCCCTAACCTGCTCCCAGAAAGCCACAGATGGCCAACCAAGCCTTGATGGCCAACGCGATTCGCGCGTTGGCAATGGATGCCGTTCAACTCGCCAACTCGGGGCATCCGGGCGCGCCGATGGGCATGGCCGACATGGCGGTCGCGCTGTGGGGCGACCACCTGCGGCACAACCCGGTCAATCCGCAGTGGTTCGATCGCGACCGCTTCGTGCTGTCGAACGGCCACGCCTCGATGCTGATCTATTCGGTCCTGCACCTCACGGGCTATGCGCTGCCGATCGAGGAGCTCAAGCACTTCCGCCAGCTGCACAGCAAGACGGCGGGCCACCCCGAGGTCGGCATCACGCCCGGCGTCGAGACCACCACCGGCCCGCTGGGCCAGGGCATCACCAATGCGGTCGGCTTCGCGCTGGCCGAGAAGCTGCTCGCGGCCGAGTTCAACCGCAAGGGCCACGAGATCGTCGACCATCACACCTACGCCTTCCTGGGCGACGGCTGCCTGATGGAGGGCATCAGCCACGAAGCCGCCGCGCTGGCCGGGGCCTGGAAGCTCGACAAGCTGATCGCGCTGTACGACGACAACGGCATCTCGATCGACGGGCCCGTCAAGCCCTGGTTCGTCGACGACACCGAGCAGCGCTTCAAGGCCTACGACTGGAACGTGATCGGCCCGATCGACGGCAACGATGCCAGGGAGGTGTCGAAGGCCATCGAGAAGGCGAAGAAGCACACCGGCCAGCCGACCCTGATCATCTGCAAGACGCATATCGGCAAGGGCAGCCCGAACCGCGCCAACACGGCCAAGGCGCACGGCGAGCCGCTGGGCGCCGACGAGATCGGCCTCACGCGCAGCGCGCTGAACTGGACGCACTCGCCCTTCGAGCTGCCGGCGGCGGTCTACGAGGAATGGGACGCCAAGGCGGCCGGCGCGAAGAATGAGGCAGCCTGGAACGACCGGTTCGCAGCCTACGCCGAAGTCTTCCCCGACCTGGCGGCGGAATTCACGCGCCGCATGAAGGGCGAGCTGCCGAAGAACTTCCACCAGACCGCCTTCGACACCGTGGTGGCCGCTCACACCAAGTCCGAGACCGTGGCTTCGCGCAAGGCCTCGCAGCTGGCGCTGGAAGCCTTCACCGCCGCCCTGCCCGAGTTGCTCGGCGGCAGCGCCGACCTGACCGGCTCCAACCTCACCAACACCAAGAGCACGCCCAGCCTGCGCTTCGACGACCACGGCGCCGTGATCCGCAGCGAAGGCAACGAGCAGTTCCCCGACGGCCTGCTGGGCCGCCACATCAACTACGGCGTGCGCGAATTCGGCATGGCGGCCATCATGAACGGCGTTGCGCTGCATGGCGGCTTCATTCCCTACGGCGGCACCTTCCTGACCTTCAGCGACTACAGCCGCAACGCGATCCGCATGGCGGCGCTGATGAAGCAGCGCGTGATCCACGTCTTCACGCACGACTCCATCGGCCTCGGCGAGGACGGCCCGACCCACCAGTCGATCGAGCATGCGGCTTCGTTGCGGCTGATCCCGAACCTCGATGTCTGGCGTCCCGGCGACACGGCCGAGACCGCCGTGGCCTGGGCCGTCGCGCTGCAGAATGCCGACCGCCCGACCGCGCTGCTGCTGTCGCGCCAGAACCTGCCCTACGCGCCCAAGAAGGACCTGAGCGACATCAGCAAGGGCGCCTACGTGCTGTCCGAGCCCGAGGCCGTCGGCCTGAAGAACAAGAAGGTCAAGGCGGTCATCATCGCCACCGGCTCCGAAGTGCAGCTGGCGCTGCGGGCCCAGGAGCTGCTGGCGGCGAAGAAGATCGGCGTGCGCGTCGTCTCCATGCCTTCCACCACCACTTTCGACCGCCAGGACGTGGCCTACAAGAAGAGCGTGCTGCCCAAGGGCACGCCGCGCATCGCGGTCGAGATGGGCTGCACCGACGGCTGGTGGAAGTACGGTGTTGCGGCCGTCGTCGGCATCGACAGCTACGGCGAGTCGGCACCCGCGGGCGTGCTGTTCAAGCATTTCGGATTCACGGCAGAGAACGTCGCTGCCACGGTCGAAGCGGCGCTCGCGCGCTGACATCGATCGCATCTTCAAGTTTTCAACTATCCAGGAGCATCAGACATGGCTATCAAACTCGGCATCAACGGTTTCGGTCGCATCGGGCGCAACGTGCTGCGCGCGGCGGTGCAGAACTTCAAGAACGACATCGAGATTGTCGCGATCAACGACCTGCTCGAGCCTGACTACCTGGCCTACATGCTGCAGTACGACTCGGTGCACGGCCGCTTCCAGGGCGAGATCACGGTCGATGGCAACACGCTCGTCGTCAACGGCAAGAAGATTCGCCTGACGCAGGAGCGCGACCCGTCCAAGCTCAACTGGAGCGACGTCGGCGCCGACATCGTGCTCGAATCGACCGGCCTCTTCCTGACCAAGGACACGGCGCAGAAGCACATCGATGCCGGCGCCAAGAAGGTGCTGCTGTCGGCCCCGAGCAAGGACGACACGCCGATGTTCGTCTACGGCGTCAATGACAAGAAGTACGCCGGCGAAGCCATCATCAGCAACGCCAGCTGCACCACCAACTGCCTGGCGCCGCTGGCCAAGGTGCTGAACGACAAGTGGGGCATCAAGCGCGGCCTGATGACCACGGTGCACGCCGCCACGGCGACCCAGAAGACCGTCGATGGCCCGAGCAACAAGGACTGGCGCGGCGGCCGCGGCATCCTGGAAAACATCATCCCCTCGAGCACCGGCGCTGCCAAGGCGGTGGGCGTGGTGATCCCCGAGCTCAACAAGAAGCTCACCGGCATGAGCTTCCGCGTGCCGACCTCCGACGTGTCGGTGGTCGACCTCACGGTCGAGCTGG
>NZ_JBFUCI010000587.1:0-3061 GCF_056405335.1 Variovorax sp. P1_H12_2 | reverse complement strand
GTGCAGCAGGTGCTAGACGCCGAGCAGCGCGGCACGAGGATGATCATCCAGGTGCACGACGAACTGGTTATCGAGGAGCCCGAAGCGGAAGTCGAATGTGTCCGCACCGAGATCCCGCGACTCAAGGAGGGCGTGGCCGACCTCAGGGTGCCGCAGCTCGCTGAAATCGGCATTGCTCCCAATAGGGACAAAGCGCATTAGATTTGGCTCGCCCCCAGGTTGGGCTCACATCGTGTAGCCCGCCCACCCCCTACCGGGGGCAACACCAGCGGCCCGGCAAAGCCGGTTCCGCGGTGTTTCTGGAGATGTTTTTTTTGGGAGACCTGAGAATCAAATGAAGACTGCAACCGCTTTGATGCGCGGGGGCTTCGCCCTCGTTGCGCTCGTCGCCGCCTGTACCGTTGCGTCGGCCGCCCCCGACGAACGCATCGCCACGCTCGCTGCCAAGGAAAAGCCCGCGCTGCTCGAGACGCTGAACCAGCTGGTCTCGATCGAATCGGGCAGCCGCGACCTCGAGGGCCTCGACAAGATCGCCAACCTGATCGCCGACAAGTTCCGCGCGCTCGGCGGCCAGGTCGAGCTGATCGATCCCTCGGCCGAGGCCTACCGCATGGAAGACACGCCCGAGAAGATCGGCAAGGTCGTGCGCGCGACTTTCAAGGGCACGGGCACGAAGAAGATCATGCTCATCGCCCACATGGACACGGTCTACCAGATCGGCATGCTGAACAAGCAGCCCTTCCGCGTCGAGGGCGACAAGGCCTATGGCCTGGGCATCGCCGACGACAAGCAGGGCATCGCGGTGATCGCCCATACGCTGGCGCTGCTGAAGGCGATGGACTTCAAGGAGTACGGCACGCTCACGGTGCTGATCAACGGCGACGAGGAGATCAGTTCGCCCGGCGGCCGTCAGCTGATCACGAAGCTGGGCGGCGAGCACGACGTCGTGCTGTCGTACGAAGGCGCCCCGGTCCAGGGCGACAAGCTCTCGCTGGCCACCGCGGGCATCGCCTCGGTCACGCTGCATGTCACGGGCAAGGCCTCGCATGCGGGCTCGGCGCCGGAGCAGGGCGTGAATGCGCTGTACGAGCTGTCGCACCAGATCCTGCAGATGCGCGACCTGTCCGATCCGGCGACGGGGCTCAAGATGAACTGGACCATCTCGCGCGCGGGCAGCAACCGCAACGTGATCCCGGCCAGCGCCACGGCCGGTGCCGACGTGCGGGTGCTGAAGGTCAGCGACTACGACCGCATCGAGCAGCAGATCCAGGAGCGCGTCAAGAAGCAGCTGGTGCCGCAGGCCAAGGTCGAGATGAAGTTCGAGCGCCGCCGCCCGCCGCTCGAGGCCACCGACGCCTCGCGCGCGCTGGCGCTGCATGCGCAGCAGATCTACAAGGAGCTGGGCCGCGAGCTCGGCGCGGACGACAAGGTCGCCGGCGGCGGCACCGATGCCGCCTTCGCGGCACTGAAGACCAAGGCGGCGGTGGTCGAGCGCTTCGGCCTGCAGGGCTTCGGCGCCCATTCGGCCGATGCCGAGTACGTGCTGGTCGATTCGATCGAGCCGCGGCTGTACCTCTCGGCGCAGTTGATCATGGACATCTCGCGCGGCAAGGTCGGACGTCCGGCGCCCTGAGGTGAAAAGCCCCCACGCGCCGCACTTCGTGTCGTCGCTGCCGCCCGAGGGGGCGCAGGCCTGATTCCATGCGCCTGCGCCACATCGAGGTCTTCAACGCGATCATGCTCACGGGCAGCGTGAGCGCGGCGGCGCGGCTGATCAACATCACGCAGCCGGCGGTCAGCCGGACCCTGCAGCATGCCGAGATCCAGCTCGGCTTCCCGCTGTTCCAGCGCGCCAAGGGCAGGCTCGCGCCGACCACCGAGGCGCTGACGCTGTATCCGCACATCGAGCGGCTGTTTGCGCAACTCGACGAGGTGCAGCGTCTCGCCGCCAATCTGCGCACCGCCAGCGAGGCGGGCGAACTGCGCATCCTGAGCGTGCTCGCGCTCAGCTACGAGGTGCTGCCGCGCGCGCTCAAGCGATTTCGCGAGCAGCATCCGGCGATCGCGGTGACGGTCGAGTCGCTGCATTCGCCGCAGATCATGTCGGCGCTGCTGCTGCAGGAAGCCGACGTGGGGTTCGCGTTCAGCCCGGCGGTGCACCCCTCGCTGACGCAGGAGGAACTGGCCGACAGCCGCATGGTCTGCATCGCGCCCAAGGGCATGCTGCCGCAGCCGCTGCTGCGCAACGGCTCGGTGGCGCTGCACGACCTCGTGAAGCTGCCGGTGGTCGGCCTCGACAGCCGCGACCCTGTCGGCACCAGCCTGAGCCAGGCCTGCCGGCAGGCTGGCGTCGGCTTCCAGGCGGTGGTGACGGTGCAGACCTATCACGCGGCGCTGGCGATGGCGCATCACGGGCTGGGCGTGGCGCTGGTCGACGGCTGCACCGCGAGCTCGGCCGATCGGGACAAGGTCGACGTGCTGACGCTGGAGCCCCATATCCCGGTGCCGATCCGCGCGCTGCGCTTCGCCGGGCGGCCGGATTCGGTCGCGGTGCGGAGCATCACGCGGTGCATGCGGGAGGCGATCGAGGGGATGAACTAGGCGCGTTGGGTCTGCCTTGTCCCTTGGAAGAGCGCCCGTCACGCGGTACGGGCCGAGCGACCCCACTGCGCCGGCCCTTCGGGCTGCCTTGCGGTGCTCGCTTCAGGCGGGGTCCGCGCAAACTCGCTGCGCTCAAACACGCGCGGCCCTTATCCGCCTGAAGCTGCGCTCCTCAGCGGCGCAGAGGGGATCGCCCGTCCCGCACCGCATGCCGGGCTTCGGGGTGTTCAACGGCCAGCTGCGCCTCCAGCGTCGCAATGCAACCCCAGCGTGTCCACGGCGGTGGGCGGTATGCCCTGGGCCGGCCGTTGAGGCACCGCCGAGCAGCGCAGCGGTGCGCGGATCAGGGCTCGCGACTGTTTGAGTGGAGCGCAGCGGAGCGAGTTTGAGCGAGACCCCGCGTACCGCGAGCAGCGCAGGGCAGCCGCGAAGCGGCCGGTGACGTCGGCCGGCCCGGGGC
>NZ_JBFUCI010000586.1:0-3074 GCF_056405335.1 Variovorax sp. P1_H12_2 | reverse complement strand
GCGCACCGCACCTCGACATCGGGCAGGCCGACGGGGCCTGCCCAGGCCCCGGTCGCGCGCAGGCTCTGGCCGGCAGCCTGGGCCTTCATGAAGTCGATCAGCGCCCAGGCCTCGCCGTCGCCGAGCTGCGCAAAGGCCGGCATGGTCGCGGCACCGTGGCGATCTTTCATGCCGTGCAGCAGGTGCCAGAGCAGCTCGCCATCGGCGCGCCGCCAGAGCAGCGGGCCGGCCAGGTCCGGCGGCCAGACCGGCTGGGCCGCGGCGAGCGGGCCCCGGCCGCGCCCGTCGACGCCATGGCAGGCGGCGCAGTGCCGCGCATGGAGTTCGCCGCCGCGTGCCATCGAAGCCACGTCGAACCCGGTCGGCGACCGGTGAAAGCTCGTTGGAACCGCAGGCACGAACAGCACCGCGGCCTGCGGCCACGGCGCGGCGACGAGCAGCAGCGGCACCGCCGCAATGAAGAACCAGCGCGGCTGGCGCCAGAGCCCCGCGAGCAGCAGCGCCAGCGCCGCCAGCGCCAGCACGAGCAGGGTCAGGGCCAGGCGCCTGGCCTGTCCGGCGTCGATCAGCAGGTTCTCGCCCGACAGCCGCAGCGCCCAGGGCCAGGCGGCCTGGCCATGGCTCGTTCCGGCCAGGCCGGCCCAGGCCAGCAGCCCGAGCAGGCCTTCCTGCGCCCTCTGCAGCCACCCGACCAGCGGTTCCAGCCACGCGGCATCCGGTGTGCGGACCACCGTGGTGTCACCAGGTCGCGTCGAGGCCGAGGTGCCGCAGCGCCTCGTGCCGCAGCGCCGCCAGCCGCGGGTGGCCGCGATGCCGCGGGTACGGCAGGTCGACCACCAGCTCCGCCGTGATGCGCGCCGGCCGGTCGCTCAGCACGATCACGCGGTTGGCGAGGAACAGCGCCTCTTCCACGTCATGCGTGACCAGCAGCGCCGAGAAGCCGGCACGCTGCCACAGGTTCACCAGCTCGCTTTGCATGGCGATGCGCGTCAGCGAGTCCAGCTTGCCCAGCGGCTCGTCGAGCACCAGCAACTGCGGATCGTTGACCAGCGCGCGCGCCAGCGCCACCCGCTGCGCCATGCCGCCCGACAGTTGGTGCGGAAAGCTCTTCGCGAAGTCGCCGAGGCCGACCAGCGCGAGCGCGTCGTCGACGCGCCGGCGCTGCGTCTTCAGCAGCCCGCGCGCCTGCAGGCCCAGTGCCACGTTGTCCCAGACGCTGCGCCAGGGGTAGAGCGTCGGGTCCTGGAAGACGACGATGCGCGAGGGATCGGGCCGTGCGATCGGCACGTCGTCCTGCGTGATGCGGCCGGTGGTCGCAGGCTCGAGTCCGGCCACCAGCCGCAGCAGCGTCGACTTGCCGCAGCCGCTGGGCCCGAGCAGCGCGACGAACTCGCCCGCACGCACTTGCAGGTCGATGCCGTCGAGCACCTGCAGCACGCCGCCCTGCTGCCTGAACCAGTGGCTAACCGCCTGGATGTCGATGCGCGCGCCGGCCTGCGCGACGGTGGCGGCGCTCACCATTTGACGGTCCCCTTCTGCCATGACAGCGCACGGTCGCGCACCTTGAACAGCAGCGTGATCAAGCCCGAGCACAGCACCGCCATCACCAGCAGCGCCGCATACATGTTCGGGTAGGCGGCCCAGCCCTGGGCCCACTGCAGGTACCAGCCGAGGCCGGCCTTGACGCCCATCATCTCGGCCGTCACGAGGACCGAGAAGGAGGCCCCCAGCCCCATGAACAGGCCGACGAAGACCTGCGGCAGCGCCGCCGGCACCGCGACCCGCAGCACCAGGAACCACTCCGGCGCGCCCAGCGTGCGCGCCACGTCGTAGTAGCTCTTGTTCACCGAGGCCACCCCCGACCAGGTCAGCACCGCCACCGGGAAGAAGGTGGCGAGCCCGACCAGGAACACGGCCGCGGCATAGCTCGATGGCGCGAAGAAGAAGGCCAGCGGCAGCAGCGCCGAGGCCGGCACCGGACCGAGGAAGCGCAGCACCGGATGCACCCAGTAGCCGGCGATGCGCGACCAGCCGATCCACACACCCGTGGCGAAGCCGACCCCCGCGCCCAGCACGAAGCCGTGCGCGAGCAGGCGCAGCGAATGCGCGGTCGAGAGGCCGAGCCGGCTCCAGTCCTCGACGGCGACATCGAGCAGGCTCTGCGGCGGCGCGAAGAAGGGCGGCGGCAGCAGGCCCATCTTGGCCGTCAGCGCTTCCCAGAGCGCGAGCAGCAGCGGCGCGGCGATGAGCCACTGCCCGGCCGGGCGCAGCTGGCGGCCGATCCGTCCGGCGCGGGCGCCGAGCAAGGCCAGCACCCCGAGAGCGACGGCGACGGCGATCGCGCCGATGCCGAACTCCTGCGTGAAGTTCCAGTCGCTGAAGCCGACCTCGCGGTTGGGCCAATAGACGGTCAGCACGCCGAGCGCCAGCCATGCGGCGGCTGCGACGAGGCCGGTGCGCCAGACGCCGGTCACGGCGGGCTCGTCCAGCACGGCGGGCGTGGCAACGGGCCGCGCGTCGCGCCGGGCCGGCAGGCGCGCCGGCGCCGCCTGAGGCCGCGGCGCGCCGAGGATGTTCTCGGCGGTCGTCATGCCAGCACGTCCACCGACACGTGGTTGGCCAGCCGCGCCGGATCGGTGCTCGACTTCAGCACGCCGACCGAGCGGAAGTCGCGGGCATAGAACTCGACCTCGTCGCGCAGGTTCTTGCCGACCGGGTGATGCGCGTGCGTCAGCGTTCCGAGCAGCGCCTGCAAGTCCTCGACCGGCACCTTCGGCGAATACTTCGCGAACAGCTTGGCCGACTCGTTCGGGTTCTCGGCCACGAAGTCCGAGGCCTGCACGATGGCGCGCACCAGCGCCGCCACCACCGGCTTCTCCTTGCGCACCAGTTCGCCGCGGGCGCCGACGATGCAGCAGACCTTGTCCTTGTACTCGCCGGAGAGATTCGATGCGAGTTCCTGGTAGCGCCCCTTGTTGCGCTTCTCGATCAGGTAGAGCGTCGGGTCGCCGTCGGCGATCGCCTGGATCTCGCCCTTGTTGACCGCGATGTCCAGCAGGTCGGCCGGGTACTGG
>NZ_JBFUCI010000585.1:0-3079 GCF_056405335.1 Variovorax sp. P1_H12_2 | reverse complement strand
ACGGTACAGGCGGCGACGAGCGCAACGAGGGCGAAGCCCCCGCGCATCAAAGCGGTTGCAGTCTTCATTTGATTCTCAGGTCTCCCAAAAAAAACATCTCCAGAAACACCGCGGAACCGGCTTTGCCGGGCCGCTGGTGTTGCCCCCGGTAGGGGGTGGGCGGGCTACACGAAGTGAGCCCAACCTGGGGGCGAGCCAAATCTAATGCGCTTTGTCCCAATTGGGACCAAAGCCGATTTCCGCGAGCAGCGGCACCCTGAGGTCCGCCACGCCCGCCATGAGGCGCGGGATCTCGGTGCGGACCCATTCGACTTCCGCTTCGGGCACCTCGAACACCAGTTCGTCGTGCACCTGCATGATCATCTTCGTGCCGCGCTGCTCGGCGTCGAGCACCTGCTGCACCTTGACYATGCTGAGCTTGATCAGGTCGGCCGCGGTGCCCTGCATCGGCGCGTTGATCGCGGCCCGCTCGGCGCCGCCGCGGCGCGGACCGTTGGGCGAGTTGATCTCGGGCAGGTAGAGCCGGCGGCCGAACACGGTCTCCACATAGCCCTTCTCCTTGGCCAGCGCCTTGGTCTCGTCCATGTAGACCTTCACGCCCGGATAGCGCGCGAAATAGCGCTCGATGTAGGAGGCCGCGGCCTTGGTCTCGATGCCCAGGTTGCGTKCCAGCCCGAAGCTGCTCATGCCGTAGATCAATCCGAAGTTGATGACCTTCGCATAGCGGCGCTGCTCGCTCGACACCTGATCGACCGGCACGCCGAAGACTTCGCCCGCGGTCGCGCGGTGCACGTCGATGCCCTCGGTGAAGGCGCGCAGCAGCGATTCATCGCCGCTGATGTGGGCCATGATGCGCAGCTCGATCTGCGAGTAGTCCGAGCTCGCGATCACGCGGCCGGCGGGCGCCACGAAGGCTTCGCGCACGCGCCGGCCTTCGGGCGTCCGGATCGGGATGTTCTGCAGGTTCGGGTCGTTGCTCGACAGCCGCCCGGTCACCGCCACGGCCTGCGCGTAGTGCGTGTGCACGCGGCCGCTGCGCGGGTTCGCCAGCAGGCCCAGCTTGTCGGTATAGGTGCCCTTGAGCTTGGAAAGGCCGCGATGCTCGAGGATCTTGGCGGGCAGCGGGAAGTCCTCGGCCAGCTTCTCGAGCACCTCCTCGTCGGTGCTCGGCGCGCCGCTCGGCGTCTTCTTGAGGACCGGCAGGCCGAGCTTGGTGAAGAACACTTCGCCGATCTGCTTCGGCGAGCCGAGGTTGAAGGGCTGGCCCGCGAGCTCGTAGGCCTCCTGCTCGAGCGCCATGATGCGCTTGCCGAGTTCGTTGCTCTGCGACGCCAGCGTCGGCGCGTCGATCAGCACGCCATTGCGCTCGATCCGGTAGAGCGTCTCGCTGGAGGCGATCTCCAGTTCGTAGATGAAGCGCAGCTTCTCGTCGGCCTCGAGCCGGGGCCAGAGCACGCGGTGCACGTCGAGCGTCTGGTCGGAGTCCTCGCAGGAATACTCGGCCGCCTTGTCGATCGCCACCTGGCTGAAGGAAATCTGGTGCGCGCCCTTGCCACAGAGGTCCTCGTAGTCGATGCCGCTGCGGCCCAGGTGCCGCTCGGCAAGGCTCGCCAGGCCATGCGGCTTGTGCACTTCGAGCACGTAGCTCTGCAGCATGGTGTCGTGTGCGTAGCCCTGCACCTCGATGCCGTGGTTGGCGAACACATGGCGGTCGTACTTGACGTGCTGGCCCAGCTTCTTCTTCGCGCCGTTCTCCAGCCAGGGCCGGAGCTTCGCGAGGACTTCGTCGCGCGGCAGCTGCGCCGGCGCGTCGGGGTAGTTGTGGGCCACCGGAATGTAGGCCGCCTCGCCGGGCTTGACGCTGAAGCTCAGGCCGACGATCTCGGCGCGCATCTCGTCGAGCGAGGTGGTCTCGGTGTCGATCGCGACCAGCTCGGCGTCCTCGATCTTCGCCAGCCAGGCGTCGAAAGCCTCCCAGGTCATGACCGTGTCGTAGGCCAGGTTGCTCACCTTCTCGGCGGCTTCCTGGGCGGGATCGCTGAACAGGTCGATGCCGCCTTCGGGCCCCTTGCGCTTCTTGTTCTCCTCGATCAACTCGGGCGGCACCGCATGCGACTCGAGCGACTTGACCAGGCTCTTGAAGCCGAACTGCTCGTAGAAGTCCTTGAGCGCATCGGTCTGCTGCACGCCGATGGCAATCCCCTCCAGCGCCGGCAGGCCGCTCACGTGTTCGCCGAGATCGCAGTCGGTGCGGATGGTGACGAGGCGCCGGCCCTGGGGCAGCCAGTCGAGCGCGCGGCGGAGGTTCTCGCCGGCCTGGCCCTTGACCTCGTCGGCGCGCGCGATCAGGGCCTCGAGCGAGCCGTATTCGAGCAGCCATTTGGCCGCGGTCTTCGGGCCGACCTTCTGGACGCCGGGCACGTTGTCGACGGTATCGCCCACCAGCGTCTGGTAGTCGATCATCAGCTTCGGCGGCACGCCGAATTCGGCTGTCACGCCCGCCACGTCGCGCTTCTTGCCGTTCATCGTGTCGATGATCGTGATGTGTTCGTCCACCAGCTGGCTCATGTCCTTGTCGCCGCTGGACACGATCACCTCGATGCCCTGGTCGGCGGCGGTCCGCGCCAGCGTCCCGATCACATCGTCGGCCTCGACCCCGGACACGCACAGCACCGGCCAGCCGAGCATCCGGACCACCTGGTGGATCGGCTCGACCTGGCTGCGCAGGTCGTCCGGCATCGGCGAGCGGTTGGCCTTGTAGTCTGGGTACCAGTCGTCGCGGAAGGTCTTGCCGGGCGCGTCGAAGACGCAGGCCGCGTAGTCGGCCCGCACCTCACGCCGCAGCGCCTGCATCATGTTGATCATCCCGCGGATGGCCCCGGTGGCCGGGCTGCTGTTGTCGCCCGGAACGGCGCGCAGATCGGGCATCGCGTGGAAGGCGCGATAGAGGTAGCTCGATCCGTCGACGAGCAGCAGCGTTTTCTTGTCGGTCATCGGGCCATTTTGCCGTGCCTCGCGGGCTCCCCCGGAAGGCTGAAAAGATCGGCACTTACTTCTATCTCCGGGCCGGGCGCGGACC
>NZ_JBFUCI010000584.1:0-3086 GCF_056405335.1 Variovorax sp. P1_H12_2 | reverse complement strand
GACGAGGTCTTCCTCAACGCCGACGACATGGCGGCGCAGGGCATCGCGGCAGGCGCTCGCGTCGATCTCGAAGCGGTGGCTTTCGAAGGCGAAGCCACCGCGCCGGCGGCGGCGCTGCGGAACCTGACAGCGGTCGCCTACGACATTCCCAGGGGTTCCGCCGGCGCCTACTATCCCGAAGCCAACGTGCTGGTCGCGTTGTCGCACCGCGATCCGCAGAGCGGAACGCCCTCGTACAAGTCGGTGCCGGTGCGCCTGCGGCGATCGGCCCGCTCCGCAGGGTCGGAGTCATGAACGCGCTCCCGCGCCCGATCTCGCGGCATACCGTGCACGTGATGGGCGAAGACGCCTGCCAGGACACGCTGGCCGCGGAGGTGCCGGTGTCGCTGGTCTTCAACGGCATCGCCCATGCCGTGATGATGGCGACGCCGCAGGACCTCGAGGCCTTCGCCCTCGGCTTCGCGTTGAGCGAGGGCATCCTCGACGATGCCCGCGCTTGCTTCGACATCGAGGTGCAGGCGCTGTCCGCCTGCCACGCCGGGCTGCCCGACGAAGTCGATGCGACGCAGGTCGACCTGCGCATCTCGGCGCGCAGCTTCGAACGCCTCAAGGGCCGCCGCCGCAATATGGCGGGGCGGACCGGCTGTGGTGTGTGCGGGGTGGAGAGCTTCGCCGGACTCGACCTCGAGCCGCTGGCGACGCCGGACTGGATCGAACGCGTGGATGCCCGGGTGGTGCCGCGCGCCCTCGATGCGCTGCCGGCCCGTCAGCTGCTGAATGCCGAGGCGGGCGCGATCCACGCCGCGGGATGGGCCACGCTCGACGGCCGGCTGGTCGAGGTGATGGAAGACGTGGGCCGGCACAACGCGCTCGACAAGCTGATCGGCACGCTGGCCATGCGCGGGCAACTGGCCCGGCCCGGATTCGTCGTCCTGATCAGCCGCGGCAGCCAGGAGCTGGTGCGCAAGTGCGCGCGCCTGGGCATTGCCGCGCTGTGCACCGTGTCGGCGCCGACCGCGATGGGCGTGCGGATGGCGCAGCTGGCAGGCCTGCGCCTGTGGGGCCTGTGCCGCGCGCCGCGGGCGGTGCTGTACGCGGCGGGCAGCCCGCATAGCGGCCGGGCTTCGCCGAGGTCCAGCCCAGCGCGATCGACGTATCACCAGCCCTGACCTTCCGGGGGGCGCACCCTTCGATGATCGGGTGCGAGGTCGCATGAATGCGCGCCTGTTCATGCTACCGCGGCACCTTCGAGCGCAGGGACGTGGTGTTCCACTGTTTTGGGAGAAGAAAGTCGTAGCCCGCCAAATAAAGTCGTAGACAGTGAAACAAAATCGTACATCGCGCGGTTCGGCCATTCGCTGGGGGCGCGTGCTGGCTCTCGAAAATACTTGAGCGGTTGGGTCTTCAAGGCGATGCATCAGCTACGGCAATGCAGGCCTGCCGTCAGCCTGCTGAAAAACCCAAGTAGGGCCTGCAAGGACGTAGCAGCTGATCGTCATCTCGGACTTCGCGACGATCAAGTGTAGTGACGCCGCGTGTCTTGAAGTTGACCCGATTTCGCGGACACCTGATCCTTATGGAAGAAGGAGTCCGACCATCGGGTCTACGAACTCGTGAGTGCGAACCAGGCCAAGGTTCCCGTGCATACGATGTGCCGCGCTCTCAAAGTCTCCGCGAGCGGCTACTACGCGTGGCTTGATCGAGCGCCATCAGGGCGTTCGATCGACGATGCGGTGCTGCTCGAGCGAATCCGAGCGATCCACACCGAATCTGATGCCACCTACGGCATGCCACGCGTGCGCGCCGAACTGATCGACCAAGGGGTACGCGTCAGCGGCAAGCGCGTGGCTCGGCTGATGCGTGTGAACGCCATTCGAGGCGTCAGTCGGCGTCGTGGCTTCATCGTGACCACGCGACGCGACGAGCGGCAACGCCCCGCGCCCGATCTGGTCAAGCGCGAATTCATTGCCGCCGGCCCGAACGAGTTGTGGGTCGCCGACATGACCTACGTGCCTACCTGGGCAGGCTTCATCTTCCTGGCCATCGTGCTGGATGTCTGGAGCCGGCGCATCGTGGGCTGGGCCATCGGCGAACAGATGACCGCCGATCTCGTGCTCGCGGCGCTGAACATGGCGCTGCAACAGCGCAAGCCCGACGGCGTGATCCATCACAGCGATCAAGGCAGCCAGTACACCAGCATCGCCTTCGGCGAACGGTGCAAGAAGATGGGCGTGCGCCCGTCGATGGGCACCGTCGGTGATGCCTACGACAACGCGATGGCCGAGAGCTTCTTCGCCACGCTTGAATGCGAGCTGATCGACCGGCGCAGTTGGCAGACCAAGACCGAAGCTCGGCTGGCGCTGTTCACCTACATCGAGGGCTGGTACAACCCGCGCCGACGTCACAGCGCACTCGGACAGGTCTCGCCGGCAACGCTTGAAAGGAACTACAAAGCATGTTCAAGCAACCGCCTCGCCTCGAACACGACTTGACCACCGTCGGCGTCTGCGTGGCAGGCGCCACGCCGCCGGTGGACAAGTCTTCGTCGTCGCCAGTCACTTCGACTTGAAAATCAAGTCCCAACCCGTCCGCGCAACAGGGTCAAGTCCAGACCTACGCGCCCCACCCCGAATTGCGGGACCTTGGTGGGCGTTCTGGCGCAAGTAGTGCGCCCGCCCAAGCGTTTTTGACAGAAGCCGACCTTCGCCCCGCCCCTCCGACCCGACGGAACCTCTCAGACGGGCAAATAAAAACCCGCCGGAGCGGGTTAAGTGCAGCCCTTGAGGAGGGAGGAGGAGAAGAGCGGGCTGCCGAAAAGCAGTGTGTACCCCGAAACTTAGCAGGCTGCTGAAATACCTCACCGGATGGTCCCCCGAAAGTGGGCCTGAGGCGTTGTCTTCGCAGACCCACGAAACCTGCTCCGATGCGCGGCCCTGACACATTCACCGAAGGTTTGTTTACCATGAGACGGCTGGACGATTTCGTTCCAGCGAATCATCCGCTACGCCGCATCCGGGTGATGGTCAACGAGGCTCTGGCCAAGATGGATGAGCTGTTCTCCCGGATGTACGAGGCCGACATCAAGG
>NZ_JBFUCI010000583.1:0-3093 GCF_056405335.1 Variovorax sp. P1_H12_2 | reverse complement strand
CGGCGATGTCGACGCGCTGGCGATCGCGCTGCGCAACCTGGTGGRGAACGCGCTGCGCTACGGCCATGGCCGCGTCGTGGTCGAAGTGATGGCGCCCTGCACGCTGGCGGTGCGCGACTTCGGCCCCGGCGTCAGCGCCGCTCAATTGAGCACGCTGCAGCATCGCCATGTGCGCCATGGCGCCGACCGCGCCGGCTACGGCCTCGGACTGTCGATCGTCGGCACCATCGTCGACAAGCTCGGCGCCCGGCTCGACCTGGCCTCGCCGCCCTCGGGTGCCGCCACCGGCTTCGAGGCACGCATCGTGCTGCGTCCGGCTTGACCAGGCCCCGGCGCTCCGTCACTTCGTGCACGCCCCACGATGCCGGCGACCGCCTGCGGCCTCAGAGCGCGAATCCGTCGTCGGCCGCGATCACGGCACCGTTGACGAAATGGCTCTGTCCGCTGGCCAGCAGCACGATCAGGCCGTCGAGGTCCTCGGGCTTGCCGACACGCTTGCGCGGCAGCATCCCGACCAGCTTCTGGCCGCCATCGGTCACCCAGTGCTCCTCGTTGAGTTCGGTGGCGATGTAGCCCGGGCACAGGGCGTTGACGTTGATGCCGAAGCGGCCCCATTCGAGGGCCATCGCCTTGGTCATCTGAACCAGCGCGGCCTTGCTCATGCAGTAGACGCCGATCTGCGGCAGCACCTTGAGCGCCGCCACCGAGGCGATGTTGATGATGCGCCCGCCGATGTAGGTGCCCGGCGCCGCCCCCTTGGCGCGCGCCAGCATCCGCTTGCCGACCTCCTGGGCGACGAAGAAGGAGCCTTTCACGTTGGTGTCGAAGATGAAGTCGTAGTCCTCGCTCGAGACATCCTTCAGGCGCTGCGTGTTGCTGACGCCGGAGTTGTTCACCAGCACGTCGATCGGCCCGACCTCGGTCTCGGCGCGCGCCACCGCGGCCTTGATGCTGCCCAGGTCGGTGACGTCGAGCTCGACCACGTGGGCATCGCCGCCCTCGCCTTCGATGCGGGCGCGCAGTTCCTTGAGGCGGTCGGTGTTGCGGCTGGCCAGTACCACCGCGGCACCGGCCCGGGCGAGCGTCTTGGCGAACTGGGCGCCGAGCCCACTCGATGCGCCGGTGACGAACGCCACGCGGCCCGAAAGATCGATGCTGTAAGCCATGGAATGAGGTCCTGTTGGAGTCGCCGAAGCGACGGCCCGGAACGCACGCGGGCGACGCATAAAATGGCCCGGCCCGCCGCGGTGCCTCGCACCTTCAAATCATTATCGACGAGACCCACATGACGCATGACGAAATACTCGCCCAGTTCGGCCCCCGCGAAGCCATGGAATACGACGTGGTCGTGGTCGGCGCCGGCCCGGGCGGCCTCGCGACCGCGATCCGCCTGAAGCAGCTGGCCGCTTCGCACGGCAAGGACATCTCCGTGGTCGTGCTCGAGAAGGGGTCGGAGCCCGGCGCCCACATCCTCTCGGGCGCGATCATGGATCCGCGCGCCCTGTACGAGCTGCTGCCCGACTGGGAAGAGCTCGGCGCGCCGCTGAACCAGCCTGTCACGCGCGACACCTTCCTCATGATGACCGAGACCGGCGCCACCCGGACGCCGAACTTCATGCTGCCGAAGAACTTCCACAACGAAGGCAACTACATCGTCAGCCTGGGCAACGTGGTGCGCTGGCTGGCGCAGCAGGCCGAGGCGCTGGGCGTCGAGATCTTCCCCGGCTTCCCCGCGGCCGAAGTGCTCTACACCGAGGACGGCAGGGTGCGCGGCGTCGCCACCGGCAATCTCGGCATCGGCAAGGACGGCGAGCCGACCGAGAACTTCCAGCTCGGCATGGAGCTGCTCGGCAAGTACACGATCTTTGCCGAAGGCGCGCGCGGCCACCTGGGCCGCCAGCTGATCGCCAAGTACAAGCTCGACGACGGCAAGGATCCGCAGAGCTACGGCATCGGCATCAAGGAGCTGTGGGAAATCGACCCGGCGCGCCACGAGCCGGGCCTGGCGGTCCACACGGCCGGCTGGCCGCTGCCCTCGGACACCTATGGCGGCTCGTTCCTGTACCACGCCGAGAACAACCAGCTGATCATCGGCTACGTGGTCGGCCTGGACTACCAGAACCCGTACATGAGCCCGTTCGAGGAGTTCCAGCGCTTCAAGACCCATCCCAACATCCGCTGGTACTTCGAAGGCCAGGACAAGGGCCTGAAGGCGCCCAAGCGCCTGAGCTACGGCGCGCGCGCGATCACCGCGGGCGGCCTGCTGTCGCTGCCCAAGACCGTGTTCCCGGGCGGCGCGCTGGTGGGCTGCGAGGCCGGCTACCTGAACGCCAGCCGCATCAAGGGCAGCCATGCCGCGATCAAGACCGGCATGCTGGCCGCCGAGGCCGCCTACGAGGCGGTGACGTCGGGCCGCCAGCACGACGAGCTCTCGGCCTATCCGGCCGCCTTCGAGAAGAGCTGGCTGCACACCGAACTGAACAAGGCGCGCAACTTCAAGCAGTGGTTCAAGAAGGGCCTGGCCGTCGGCACGGTCATGACCGGTATCGAGCAGCTCGTGCTGCGCGGCCACATCCCGTGGACCGTGCACCGCCACCAGCCCGACCACGAGCGGCTCAAGCCGGCGGCCGCGTGCAAGAAGATCGCCTACCCCAAGCCCGACGGCAAGCTCACCTTCGACCGGCTCTCCTCGGTGTTCATCAGCAACACCAACCACGAAGAGAACCAGCCGCCCCACCTGACGCTGAAGAACGCCGCCGTGCCGACCGAGATCAACCTGCCCGAGTACGCCGGCCCCGAAAGCCGCTACTGCCCGGCGGGCGTCTACGAGTTCGTGCCGGACAGCGAGGGCAAGGAACGCCTGCAGATCAACGCGCAGAACTGCGTGCACTGCAAGACCTGCGACATCAAGGACCCGACGCAGAACATCGTCTGGGTCACGCCGGAAGGCGGCGGCGGACCGAACTACGTGGGGATGTAGAAAGGGAAAGGTCCCCTCCCCCCTGCCCGTGCCCCCTTGGCGAGCGTGGGGGCCAGGCCGGCGCCGGGCCGCCAGCGCGGCGAGTCCGCGCTTCGCGCAGACGGGCGGCCCGC
>NZ_JBFUCI010000582.1:0-3098 GCF_056405335.1 Variovorax sp. P1_H12_2 | reverse complement strand
TCCTGATACTGCTTCTGGTACTCATTCCCTACTTTGCATTCGAGGTCCTCGCGGAAGCACTTGGGGAGCGAACGCTGGTCAGGATGTTCTTCGTAGACCGAAAGGCGCACTTGGTTCGGTAACCCAGATGCGCCCTGCTGTCTCGGCCGCTCGACGATGCCTATGCCTATGCCAAGCACGACTGTTCGCCGGTCGCAACCTATGGCACCAGCACGACCGAGAGTTTGTCAGTAAAAGCCGAAGCATTCTTCTCGTACCAAGGCAATGGCGGACCTATGTTCTTGCTCGATGCACCTGGCCCGAACCCCAGAGACTCTGGGCTTCTACTGCTGTGGCTCTTCTTCGCAATTCTTAGGCATGTCACACCGAAGGAAGACGGTACAACAGCCAGCATGACGCACGGGCGAATAGTAGATAAGGTGGAGGCAAAATGCCGTCATGCGCTGATTGGCCCACCAATCCGAAACTAACGAGGGAGTGGGCTTCATCGCCCGGTCATGCTCGGCGACTTCCTCGGGCGTCTCCGGGTATCCCGCCTTCAATCAGCGTCCCCTCGATGCGCTCCGCCTCGAGGTGCTCCTTGCGGATTTCTTCCTCGGTGCAGTGGTAGTGCTGTTCGAGTCGAATACCCGAGCGCGCGCCCCCCTATGTCGCGGCGCGCTTCCGGATTTCAACCTTGATCTTCTTCTGCGCCACCTTCGCGGCCCTCGGCGCGACGGCACCGGCCGGGACCGGCGCGCACCCGTTCGCGGCGTCGTAGACCATATCCCCGCCCTGATCCGTCGAGAAGATCGCGACGCTGTCGATTCCGACGATCGCAGTCGGCACGCTCTTTTGCTCCTGCCCAGGGTCGCCCATCCGGGTTGTCAGGGCGCCGAAGCGCAACTGCATGCCGACGCGCCACCATCCCTTCGTGATCCCCTTCGAGGCGAGGAGGGCAGCGGCGATCTCGGGCCACCCAAACAGGTGGTCCGGCACCTGGGCGCCGGACGCCGCTGGCGCTACTGGCGTGATGATTTTTCGCGTCGTGCTCATGTGAACAATTCCTGGGGGGCGGTGGTATCAGTGGTCGCGGCGACCGTCGAGGCGGCGTCGATAGCGTCGACCGCACCGTCGAACGTATAGAAGGCCGGGCCGGTCATGGCCTGCGCGATTGCCTCCCCGGCGTGTGCCTTGGCCTGCGCGTGCGCTCGGGCCTGCGCCTCCTCGATCGCTTCGTGCCAGCCCGCGCGGTCGACGAAGCGCAGGACGTAGTCGCACGGTTCCACGTGGCCATCGCCGGCCTCCATCGCGCGGACGGCGGCGGCGAGGCCGCGCTTCGCGTGGCGGGCCATCCAGATGAGCCGCAGCATATTGCCCTCGGCGACCGGGACCGGCCGCGTGCCCTTCTCCCACATCGCCGCGACTTGTCCCGTCTTCCCGCCGAGGCGCCCGACGTCGTCCTGCGTCATCTTGAGCCGCTTGCGCATGAAGCGCAGTTCGGCGGCCGTAAGCGGCGTCACGCGCGCGGCGATCGCGCCAGCGAGGGCGACATAGAGGCCGTCGAGGTCGCGGTACGAGACCGCCCCGTCCGGGTGCTCGACGACGCCGTCGATCACGTACACGTTGGGTAAGCCGGTACCCGGCAGCTTTTCCATTTCAGTTCACCTTCATGACTGTGATTACGGTGATGCTCGTCAGGTCGGTCCAGCCTTCACCGCCGGCTTCGAGGCCGCCAACGACGGCGCGGATGTGCAGGCCCCTGTGAACGACGTTGCACCGCCCGTTGTCTTCGGGGCCATGCGCCGTGCCCTTGCGGAGGCAGGTCAACACGTCGACGTGGTCGAAGCCGTCGTTGTCCATTTCTTCCTGAGCGTGCCTGATGAATCTCACGTTGGCCGAGTCTCGGGCGACGCGGCGTATCGCCTTCGTCAGCTTCGAATTCTCTTGTCCGAACGTTGGGGCCATTCTATACAAATTATAGGTTTGCACATGACGCCCAAGAAAAGCGGCGCCGCCGTGCTGGATTGCCGAACCGGGCGGGAATCGACGGGTAGCGAACCTCCGGGGTGGCGCAGATAGTAGCCGGGCGCTTTCCTCGTCCTAGAGGGTTGGAAGCGGATTCCAGTTGAAACCCGCGTGGCGCCTCAATCCGGCCCCGGCCCCTACGGGACGCGCGGGCAGCTTGGGCGAGGTCTAAGGGCGGTCCGGGCCGACCGCCGCCTAAGGCCCGTGCGTCGCCTGCCARCACCCGCGCGGTCAGCCTCGACCAGCGCCAGCAGACGGGCCTCGTAGGGGGCGCTGCCCGCCAGCAGCTCGGCGGCGACCGGGCTGCTGGCCGGTGCCTGGACCAGGGCCACCAGCACGGCCAGCCTGACGTCGACGGAGGTCAAGGGCTGCGGTGAATCTTGCGCACGACGAAGCCGAGGTCGGGACTGTCGCGCAGCAGGCCATCGGGCGTGATGCCTTGCAGCATGGGGTAATCGTATTTTTTCGACAAATTGACACGGTCTCCCCGAAAAACGTCAATCACGACAAGCACTTGCAAACGGACCAAGCGAAGCAGGGCAGTGCGACTGGTGCAAATTGACACGATCACCGACCCGGCGCCCGTGAGACGAGAGGCCTATGGGTTGCGCGGTAGGGCAGTTCTGCTCCGGCGCCGGACTTGGCGTCCGTGCGATCTCGCGCTGCGCGGGCTCAGGTACCCGGCCCCGCCGACTTGCTCGCAATGGAGGCCACGATCTCCGCGTAGTGCACCGGCGCCACGCGCGATACCGCCCGCACCAAGGGAATGGTGGCCTGCTCGCCGCAGGTGACCATGTTGATGCTAAGCGCACCGAGGTGCTAGTCGAGGTTGACCACCGGCACCACGTAGGGGCCGATGGCCGCGGGCGTGAGGTCAATCACCTGCACGCCGTGCGCCTGCAGCAGTTCGTTGTGCCGCGCGTGCGCRCCGGCGGAAGTCGCGTCGAAGGCGATGCCGATCTCGGCAAAGCCCGGAAGGCGCAGCAGCCCCTCGATGGCGGTGATCGGCACGCCTTGACGCTCGGCGCGCGCCAGGCCGTCGGAGCCGGCGTCGATGCCCACCATCGCACCCATGCGAAGGTGCTTGGCGT
>NZ_JBFUCI010000581.1:0-3099 GCF_056405335.1 Variovorax sp. P1_H12_2 | reverse complement strand
GTACCAGATGCCCCGGCCCTCGAATTCCGCCAGCCGCGGGACCTCGGGCCGGCGGTAGCGCGCGCCGCTGGCGATCACCAGCGTCCTGGAGGTCAGGCGCCGGCCGTCGGCGAGCTGCACCGAGACTTCGCCCCGGGATTCGGCGGCGGTGCAATCGAGCGATTCCACCTGGGCCGGGATCAGCATCTCGACGCCGAACTTCTGCGCCTGCACGTAGGCACGCCCGGCCAGCGCGCCGCCCGAGATGCCGGTCGGAAAGCCCAGGTAGTTCTCGATCCGCGCGCTCGCCCCGGCCTGGCCGCCGAAGGAGCGGCAGTCGACCACGATCACGCGCAGGCCTTCCGAGGCCGCATAAACCGCGGTCGCGAGGCCGGCCGGGCCGGCGCCGACCACCAGGACGTCGAACAGGTCGTCGTGGGCGATGCTGTCGACCATGCCCAGGCAGCGCGCCAGCGCATGCTCGGTCGGATTGGGCATCACGGTGCCGTTGGGACAGACGACCAGCAGTTCGGCTTCGCCGTATTGCTCGAGCAGCGCCACTGCGTCGGCGTCTTGCGTGGCGTCGACCACCTGGTAGGGATGGCCGTTGCGGCCCAGGAAGTTCGAAAGCCGCAGCACGCCGGCCGACTGCGGCGGCCCGATCAGCACCGGTCCGCTGGCGCCCGATTCGATCAGCGCCACGCGCCGCAGGATCATCGCGCGCACCAGCCGCTCGCCGAGATCGGCCTCGGCGATGATCAGCGCCCGCAATTGGTCGGGCGGCACCAGCAGGGTCTGGACCTCGGTGTCCGCATGGCCGTCGACCAGCGCGGGGCGGCCCGAGAGCTGGGCCACCTCGGCCAGGAACTGGCCCGGCCCCTGGCGCTCGATCGGCACGACATGCCCCAGGCCGTCGCGCTGGGTGATCGACACCGCGCCGTCGAGCACGACGAACATCCCGGGGCCAGGCTCGCCGGCCCGGAAAAGGCAGTCGCCCCGCGCGTGGCGCTGCACGGTCCCGAAGCGCCGGATGCGTGCGATGTCCGCGTCGCTCAGGACCGGAAACATCTGGTGGCGGCGAGTCTCGACCTCGATCCTGGTTTCGGTGGCCATCAAAACTCCATAGAGCGAATTTCCGGCATTAAACGCTGAAGCGGCCCGGATCGCGCGGCGTCATGCAATTGCCTTCGAATCGACATGCTTGTTTCACCGCCGGTCCCCAGACTGCGTCCGTAGAAAGGGTCCCGATGAAAGAACTGCCCAACCCGACCTTCCCGTTCTCGCAGCTCGGCCTGCGCGGCTCCCTCCGGCCTGCGCCAGGTCCGGCTCCCGTTGCAATACCCGTGCCGCTCCCGCGCACGGAGGGTGGCCGAGAAACCGGCGGCATCAGCGTGAGCTGGGCGCGCCACCAGGACGAGGTGCGCGCCGCCCAGCGCCTGCGCTACGACGTGTTCGCCGGCGAGATGGGCGCACGGCTGGCGACGCCGGTCGCCGGCCATGACGTCGACCTCTTCGACGACTTCTGCGAGCACCTGCTGGTGCGCGAGGAAGCCACCGGCCAGGTGATCGGCACCTATCGGGTGCTGACGCCGGCCCAGGCCCGGCGCGTCGGCAGCACCTACAGCGACATCGAGTTCGACCTGACCCGCCTGCGCGACCTGCGCGAGCGCATGGTCGAGCTCGGCCGCAGCTGCGTGCATGCGGAGCATCGTCAGGGCGGTGTCATCCTGGCGCTCTGGGGCGCGCTGGCCGGCTTCATGAGCCGCAACAAGCTCGACACCATGATCGGTTGTGCCAGCATCCCGATGTGGCACCTCGGCGTGACCAGCGGCGACGCGGCCGCCAGCATCTGGCGTCAGCTCTCGGCCACCCACATGGCGCCGATCCAGTACCACGTGCAGCCGCGCCTGCCGCTGCCGGTGCAGCGCCTGGACGGCGCGCTCGAGATCGAGCCGCCGGCGCTCATCAAGGGCTACCTGCGGCTCGGCGCCAAGGTGCTCGGGCCGCCGGCCTGGGATCCGGACTTCAACACCGCGGACCTGCCGATGCTGATGCGCATCGACGAGTTGCCGGCACGCTACAAGAGGCACTTCCAGGGTCGCTGAGGGCCGAGGGAGTGTTGGAATTCCGTCACGCAATCGTCACAAAACTGTCATGTGCGCCCGTGACACTGGCATGCTGCGATCGTTGAGCACTCCCGCGGCGGTTGTTACAGAATCCATATTCATGCCGCCTGCCACTTCCGACAAATCGCCTGCCATCGTCGAACCCGAAACCGCCCTGACCCTGCTCGATCGGGATCACGCCATCCTGGCCTTCAACGAGCGCGTGCTCGACTGGGCCTACCGCCCCGAGGTGCCGCTGATCGAGCGCCTGCGCTACCTGTGCATCGTCTCATCCAACCTCGACGAGTTTTTCGAGGTCCGGGCCGCGCCCCATCTGGCGGCCGGCGTGGCCGGCGACCAGAAGGGCAACTACACGGTCAAATCCTTCGAGCACCTCGCCGAGGCGGCGCATTCGCTGGTGGCGCGCCAGTACGCGCTCTACAACGACGGGCTGATCCCGGCCTTCGCGAGCCAGGGCGTCCACATCATCTCGCACGGAGAGCGCAATCCGGTCCAGCGCAAGTGGGTGCACGAGTACTTCGAGCGCGAGGTTCGCCCGCTGCTGATTCCGGTCGGGCTGGATCCGGCCCATCCGTTTCCGCAGGTCGCCAACAAGTCGCTCAACTTCATCGTGAGGCTCGGCGGCAAGGATGCCTTCGGCCGCGAAAACCCGATCGCCATCGTGAAGGTACCGCGCGTGCTGCCGCGCGTGATTCGCCTGCCGGCCAAGGTCTCCGGCGGCAAGACGCTGTTCATCGCGCTGTCCAGCGTGGTGCGGGCCCACCTGTCGAGCATGTTCCCGGGGCGGGAAGTGGGCGAGTTCTCCCAGTTCCGCGTGACGCGGCATTCCGACCTCGCGGTGGACGAGGAGGATGTCCGCAACCTGCGCACCGCCCTGCGGCAAGGTCTGGAGCACCGCCACTACGGCCAGGCGGTGCGGCTGGAGGTTTCCTCCAGTTGCGCCGAATCGCTCGCGAGCTTCCTGCTGGCGCAATTCAATCTGCCGCCGCAGGCG
>NZ_JBFUCI010000580.1:0-3109 GCF_056405335.1 Variovorax sp. P1_H12_2 | reverse complement strand
GGCGGCCCGGCGCCGGCCTGGTTTTCTCACCCAAGGAGGCTCTCGTGAATACCCAGGATATCGCTCCCCCCGTCGCGCCGCTCACCCGTCGCCAGTGGCTGGCCGGCGCCGCCGCCGCCATCGCCTGGCCGGCGATGGCGCAGCAGGCCTATCCGGTCCGGCCGGTGCGTTTCGTCGTGCCTTTTCCTCCCGGCGGCCCGGTCGACACGACGGCCCGCACGGTCGCGCTCAAGCTGTCCGAGATCTGGGGCCAGCAGGCCATCGTCGACAACCGCGCGGGCGCGGGCGGCATCGTCGGCGCCGAGATCGCGGCCAAGTCACCGGCCGACGGCTACAACCTGCTGGTGTGCAGCATCCACCACGCGGTGCTGCCGAGCCTGAAGCCCAAGCTGCCCTACGACATCGAGCGCGACTTCGTGCCGGTGAGCTTCGGTGCCATGTTTCCGGTGGTGCTGGTCGCGCATCCGGCGGTGCCGGTGCGCAACGTCGCCGACCTCATCGCATTGGACAAGGCGACGCCGGGCAAGCTGAGCTTCGGATCCTCGGGCAGTGGCGGTGGCACGCACCTGGCCGGCGAGCTGTTCAACATGCAGGCCGGCACCCGGTTGCTGCATGTGCCCTACAAGGGCAGCGCACCCGCCATGACCGATCTGCTCGGCGGGCAGGTGCAATTCATGTTCAGCGATGCGCCCACGGCCCTGCCGCAGATCAAGGCCGGCAAGGTGCGCGCCATCGCGGTGGCGAGCGCGCGCCGTTCGGTGCTGCTGCCCGACGTGCCGACCGTGGCCGAATCCGGACTGCCTGGCTACGAGGCGTACTCGTGGGCRGCGTTCGTGGCGCCGGCCGGCACGCCGAAAGACATCGTTCAGCGCCTCAGTGCCGACCTGAACAAGGCGCTCGACGATCCGCAGGTCAAGCAGCGACTGCACGAGGTCGGTGCCGAAGCCATGCCGAGCACGCCGCAGGCCTTCGGGAAGATGCTCCACGCGGAGATCGACAAGTGGACGCGCGTGGTCCGCACCGCCAACATCCAGGTGGACTGATGAGCGCACAGGACCTCGACCCCGGCCCGCGCCTGCTGTCCCGGCGCGATGGCCCGGTGCTCGTGCTGACCCTGAGCAACCCGGCCGCGCGCAACGCGATGCATCCGTCGCTTTATCGCGCGGCGGCCGAACTCATGCGCGAGGCCGCGGGCGATCGCCAGATCCGCGCCATCGTGCTGGCCGGCGAGGGCGATCATTTCTGCGGCGGCGGCGACCTGAAGCGACTGGCCGACCAGCGCCGCCGGCCGCGCGAGGAACAGCTCGGGCACCTCGATGCGCTGCACGACTGGGTGATGGCGATGCAGGATGCGCCGCAGCCGGTGATCGCCGCGGTCGAGGGCGCGGCGGCCGGCGGCGGCTTTTCGTTGTGCCTGGGCTGCGACCTGATCGTCGCCGCCGAGGATGCGAAATTCGTGATGTCGTACGTCAAGGTGGCCCTGTCGCCCGACGGCGGCGGCTCCGATTCGCTGGCCCGCGCCTTGCCGCCGCAGGCGGCGCTCGAACTGCTGCTCGACGGCGGCGTCTGCAGCCCCGAGCGGCTGCATGCGCTGGGCGTGGTCAACCGGCTGGTGCCGCACGGCCAGGCGCTCGAAACGGCGCTGGCCTGGGCGCATCGGCTGGCTGCCGGCCCCTTCGACGCCCAGGCGCGCATCAAGCAGCTGGTGCACGCCGCGCGCGGACGCTCGCGCCGGGCGCAGCTCGACGCCGAGCGCGATGCCTTCGTCGAGAGCCTCTACAGCGAGGACTGCGGCGATGGCATCGCCGCCTTCCTTTCGGCCCGCCATCGCGGGTAGCCCCTTTCCTGGAAAACCATGTCCGATCTGCTCGAATCCGCCCTCAATCCCCAATCGGTCGCGGTCATTGGCGCCTCCGAGAACATCCACAAGATCGGCGGCCGACCGATCTACTACATGCAGCGGCACGGTTTTCGCGGGCGCATCTACCCGATCAACCCGGCAYGCCAGGAGGTGCAGGGCCTCGAGAGCTACAGCTCGCTGGCGGCGCTGCCCGAGGTGCCCGACCTGGCGCTGGTGATCGTTGGCGGCGACAAGGCCGTGGCCGCGGTCGACGAATGCGCCGCGCGTGGCGTCAAGTCCGCGGTGGTGATCGCCTCCGGCTTCGGCGAGGCGGGTGCAGAGGGCCGGGCGGTGCAGCAGGCCATGGCCGACCGGGCGCGGGCCGCGGGCATGCGGCTCTACGGCCCCAACACCCAGGGGCTGGCGAATTTCGGCAATGGCGCCATCGCCGGATTCTCGACCCTGTTCGTCGAGGTACCGCCGGCCGACGGGCCGATCGGCATCGTGAGCCAGAGCGGCGGCATGAGCGCCATGGCCTACGGCCTGCTGCGCGGGCGCGGCCTGGGCGTTCGCCATGTGCATGCCACCGGCAACGAGGCCGACGTCACCGTGTCCGACCTCGCCTGGGCCGTCGCCCACGATCCGGAAGTGAAGTTGCTGCTGCTCTATCTGGAGACCATCGCCAACCCCGGGATGCTGGCCCGCACCGCAGCCTATGCGCGCGAGCGCGACCTGCCGATCGTCGCCGTGAAGGCCGGGCGCTCCGAAAGCGGGCAGAAGGCAGCGTCGTCGCACACCGGTTCGCTGGCCAACGAAGACCGCGCGGTCGATGCCTTCTTCAAGCACCACGGCATCTGGCGCGTGCGCGACCCGCATGCGCAGGCGCTGGCGGCCGAGGCCTATCTCAAGGGCTGGCGGCCCGAAGGCCGGCGGCTGGTGGTGATCAGCAACTCGGGCGCGAGCTGCGTGATGGGCGCGGACGCTTCCGAGGAGTTGGGCCTTCCGCTGGCGGAATTGTCGCCGCAGACGCGCCAGGACGTGGCCGACAGGCTGCCGGGCTTCGCGACCGCCAGCAACCCGATCGACATCACGGCGGCACTGCTGTCCAACAGCGGCCTGTTCGGCGACGTGCTGCCGGCGGTGGCGCAGGACCCGGCGGCCGACCTGTTCTTCATCCACATTCCGGTGGCCGGGGCCGGCTACGACGTGGAAGCCTTCGCCGCCGACACGGCCAGGTTCGAGGCCGGCACCGGGAAGCCGGTGGTGGTC
>NZ_JBFUCI010000579.1:0-3142 GCF_056405335.1 Variovorax sp. P1_H12_2 | reverse complement strand
GTGGTACACGCGCCAGGAAATCGACACCCTGCCCCAGGCCCAGGCCGCGCTGCGCGGCAGGGAGATCGCCTGGCTGGCCGACCCGATCGACGCGCTGATGCTCCATATCCAGGGCTCGGGACGGCTGCGCATCACCGAGCCCGATGGCACTCGGCGCACGGTGCGCGTGGCTTTCGCGGCGACCAACGAGCAGCCCTACCGGAGCGTGCAGCAATGGCTCATGAGCCAGGGCGCGACCAAGGTGAGCCTGTGGCCGGAGGACACCAAGCTGTGGGTCGCCCAGAATCCGCAGCGGGTGTCGCAACTGCTGTGGAGCAATCCGCGCTATGTGTTCTTCCGCGAGGAGCCCTTGAACGAGGTCGATGCCGCCTCGGGGCCGGTGGGTGCGCAGGGCGTGCCGCTCACGGCCGGCCGCTCGATCGCGGTCGATCGCGACAGCATTCCCTACGGCACGCCGGTCTGGCTTGCATCGCCGGGACCGGCCGTGCCGCTGGCCAAGCTGGTGATCGCGCAGGACACCGGCAGCGCCATCGTTGGCGCCGTGCGGGCCGACTACTTCGCGGGCACCGGCGCCGATGCGGGCCGCGTCGCGGCAAGGGTCAATCAGCCCCTGCGCCTTTGGGCCCTTTGGCCTAGGTAGAGGCCGCGCCGGCGCCCTCTGTTCGTGGGCTGCCGCGGGCCGGCTTCGCCGGACCGCTGGCAGCGCCCCCTGAAAGGGGGTGGGCGGCTACACGAAGTGAGCCAACCTGGGGGTCAGCCCATTTTCACGACGAAGATGGTGAGCATGGTCACGATCGTGATGTGCATGAGGAATTCGAGCCGCCGCTCGCGGGGCGCGATGGCCAGCGCGGCGCCTGCCACGATCAGCGTCAAGGCGCCGAACACGAGATCGAAAGAAATGTCCACTGAACGGTCGTCCTTGCCGGCTCACCGGCCTGCGCGATCGCGGATTATCAATGAGGKCCGCACGGGGCCCGGACTTCAGGGCAGCGGCAGCGCGGTCTTGTAGCGCACCTGCTTGAGCGCGAAGCTCGAACGGATCTTCTCGATCCCGGCGATCGGCGTCAGCTGCTCGAGGATGAACTTCTCCAGCGCCGCGATGTCGGCCACCGCGACCCGGATCAGGTAGTCGCTGTCGCCGGTCATCAGGTAGCACTCCATCACCTCGTCGTGCTCCGCGATGCGCTGCTCGAACTCGGCCAGCGACTGCTTGCTCTGCGTCGTCAGGCTGATCGAGATGAAGACGTTCAGGCCCAGACCCAGCGCGCCGGCATGGACGAGCGCCACGTAGCGCTGGATCACGCCCGCGCCTTCGAGGGCCTTCACGCGCGCCAGGCAGGGCGAGGGCGACAGYCGGATGCGGCGCGCCAGTTCGACATTCGACAGCGCGCCATCGCGTTGCAGCTCGTCGAGAATGCGAAGGTCGATCGTGTCCAGTTGCATTTGATGCTGCCGCTCGGGAGGGTTGCGGCATTTTATGCGGCCGGCATCGCGGAAAAGGCGTACAAACAGCAGCTAGTTTCAACGCCGCCGGCCTAAATTGCGGTTCATGAACGCTCCGATCTCCCCCAGCCAGCTGCGCGCCCCGTTCGACATGCCCCTGCACGACCCCGACCCCGTGGAAAGCGCCGAATGGCGCGAGGCTTTCGTTGCGCTGGCTCAAGCCCACGGGCCGGAGCGCGCGCGCTGGATGCTCGACGAGCTCGCCCGCCTGGCGCGGGCCCGGCGCATCGGCTGGCAGCCCGAGCTGGCGACCCCCTACGTCAACACCATCGCGGTCGACGACCAGCCCGCGTTCCCCGGCGACCTCGCGATCGAGGAGCGCCTCGCCTCGCTGATGCGCTGGAACGCGCTCGCGATGGTGGTGCGCGCCAACCAGGCCTATGGCGAACTCGGCGGCCACATCGCGAGCTACGCCAGCGCGGCCGACCTGTTCGAGACCGGCTTCAACCACTTCTTCCATGCGCGCACCGACGCCGAGCCGCGCCGGGCCGCCCCAAGCGGCGAGCGCCCCCCGAGGGGGGGCAGCGACCCACACGAAGTGGGGGAGCGTGGGGGGCAACACCTTGGCGACCTCGTCTTCTTCCAGCCGCACAGCGCGCCCGGCGTGTATGCGCGCGCCTTCCTCGAAGGCCGTCTGAGCGAGGACGACCTCACGCACTACCGCCAGGAGCTGACGGCGCCCGCCTTCACCGAAGGCCAGGGCGCGCGCGGCCTCAGCAGCTACCCGCATCCGTACCTGATGCCGGACTTCTGGCAGTTCCCGACCGGCTCGATGGGCATCGGGCCGATCAGCTCGATCTACCACGCGCGCTTCATGCGCTATCTCACGCACCGCCACCTGCTGAACTGCGAAGGCCGCAAGGTGTGGGGCGTGTTCGGCGACGGCGAGATGGACGAGCCGGAATCGATGAGCGCGCTCACGCTGGCGGCACGCGAGAAGCTCGACAACCTGGTGTGGGTGGTCAACTGCAACCTGCAGCGCCTCGACGGGCCGGTGCGCGGCAACGGCCGCATCATCGACGAGCTCGAGAAGCTGTTCGCCGGGGCCGGCTGGAACGTCATCAAGCTGGTCTGGGGCAGCGATTGGGACGGCCTCTTCGCGCGCGACATCGGCGGTGCGCTGGTGCGCGCCTTCGCCAACACGGTCGACGGCCAGATGCAGACCTTCGCGGCCAAGGACGGACGCTACAACCGCGACACCTTCTTCGGCCAGGACGAGGCGCTCGCGCGCCTGGCGCAGGGCATGACCGACGAGCAGATCGACCGCCTGAAGCGCGGCGGCCACGACCTCGTGAAGATCCACGCCGCCTATGCCGCGGCGGCCGCGCACCGCGGCCAGCCGACCGTGATCCTGGCCCACACCAAGAAGGGCTTCGGCATGGGCAGCGCGGGCCAGGGCAAGATGACCACGCATTCGCAGAAGAAGTTCGAGGACACCGACCTGATCGAATTCCGCAACCGCTTCAACCTGCCGCTCACCGATGCCCAGGCCACCTCGCTCGCCTTCTACAAGCCGGCCGAGGACAGCCCCGAGATGCGCTACCTGCTGGACCGGCGCGCCGGGCTCGGCGGCAGCATGCCGCGCCGCGTGACCGACTGCGAGCCCGTCGCCAAGCCCGGCATCGCGGCCTATGCGCAG
>NZ_JBFUCI010000578.1:0-3143 GCF_056405335.1 Variovorax sp. P1_H12_2 | reverse complement strand
GGATCGGTGTGGCGCGATCGATCGGGACGGCGGTGACGCTGTTCTTCGGCGAGCCATCGATGAGCAGGTCGGAATAGGCCAGGTAGACCAGCGTATTGCGCCTGGCATCGACGATGCGCACGACGCGCAGCCGCTTGAAGAGAATCGACTGCCGTTCGCTGAAGACCTCCTCGCGCCGCGGCAGCGGCTGGATCACGCCGGCCGGTCCCACCTGCCGGCAGGCGATCGAGGCTTCGGCCTTGTCTTCGGCCAGGCCGAGCGCGCCGGAGACGCCGCCGGTCTTGGCGCGCGAGACATAGCAGGTGACGCCGTTCACCTTCGGATCGTCGTAGGCCTCGACCACGATCTTGTGGTCCGGCCCGATCAGCTTGAAGGCGGTGTCGACTTCGCCGACCTGTTCGGCCCCGGCGCCCGTTGCCGCCACGGCAAGGCCGAGAACGAGCTGCCGCTGCAGCCTGCGATTCATACGATGTCCACCGTGTGGACGCGATCGAAGCTGCCGCGGCGCCGGTCGTCGAAGTAGCGCGTGAGCGCCTCCCGCACGGTGCGGAACGCGATCTCTTCCCAGGGGATCTCGTCCTCGGCGAAGAGCCGGGCCTCGATCGTTTCGTGGCCCGGATCGAAGCGCTCGCTCAGCAGCCGGGCACGGTAGAACAGGTGGACCTGGCCGACGCGCACCACGCTCATGACCGCGAACAGGCCTTCCATCTCGTACTCGGCGCCGGCCTCTTCGTCGGTCTCGCGCGCAGCGCCCTGTTCGGTCGACTCGTTGAGCTCCATGAACCCGGCCGGCAGCGTCCATTTGCCCCAGCGCGGCTCGATGTTGCGCTTGCACAGCAGCACGCGATCGCCGAGGACCGGGATGGTCCCCACCACGTTCAGCGGAKTCTCGTAGTGGATCGTGTTGCAGGCCGGGCAGACCGCGCGCTCCTTGGTGTCGCCGTCGTCCGGGACGCGGTAGACGACCGCGGTGCCGCAGTTCTTGCAATGCTTGATGGGGACGCGCAGGATCATTGTCTAGATGATCCGGACGGTCAGCTTGGGCAGGCCGGTGATTTCGCCGACCAGCGTGTCGCCCGCGACCACCGCGGCCACGCCCTCGGGCGTCCCCGTGAAGATCAGGTCGCCGGGCTGCAGTTCCCAGGCGGCCGACAGGTGCTCGATGGTTTCGGCCAGGTTCCAGATCAGCTTGCTCACGTTGCTGCGCTGGCGGTCGACGCCACCGACCTGGACCGAGATCTCGGCCTTCTCGATGTCGCCCGCCTGCGCGGCCGGCACGATCGGGCCGATCGGTGCGCTCTGCTCGAAGCTCTTGCCGATGTCCCAGGGGCGGCCCTGCTTCTTCATGTCGTTCTGCAGGTCGCGGCGCGTCATGTCGAGGCCGACGGCATAGCCGAAGATGTGCTTGTGGGCGTCGGCTGCCGCGATGTTCTTGCCGCCGGTGCCGATCGCGGCGACCAGCTCGATCTCGTGGTGCAGGTTCTTGGTCAGCGTCGGGTAGGCCATGGTGCCGGTGCTGCCGGCCTCGACCACCACCACGGCATCGGCCGGCTTCATGAAGAAGAAGGGCGGTTCGCGGCCGGTGAAGCCCATTTCCTTGGCATGCTCTTCGTAGTTGCGGCCGACGCAGTAGATGCGATGCACCGGAAAGCGCGRGGCCTGGCCGACGACGGGGATCGATACGACCGGGTGAGGGGTGAAAACAAACTCGGAGGCCATGGGAGAAACGTCCTTTTCAGCGAAAAAAGCAGTGTGCCAGACGACCGGGCGAATTGCCCGGCGGTGGCCTGCGCGGGGCGGCGCGGCTATGCTAGCCGGATGATGAAGCTGCACAATTATTTCCGTTCCTCCGCCTCCTTTCGCGTGCGTATCGCGCTCAACATCAAGGGGCTGGCCTACGACTACATCCCGGTCCATATCGCCCGCGGGGAGCACAAGACCGGCCCCTTCGCCGCGATCTCGCCCGACAATCTGGTGCCGCTGCTCGAGGACGACGGCGAGCGCTTCACGCAATCGCTGGCGATCATGGAATACCTCGACGAGATCCAGCCCGAGCCCGCGCTCCTGCCCAGCGATCCCGTCGGCCGCGCCCATGTGCGGGCGCTGGCGGAGTCGATCGCCTGCGAGATCCATCCGCTCAACAACCTGCGCGTGCTCAAGTACCTGGTGCGGGAGCTGAAGCTGGACGACGAGGCCAAGAACGCCTGGTACCGCCACTGGGTGCGCGAGGGCATGCTGGCCTTCGAACGCCAACTGGCCCAGTATCCGGTCGGCACCTATTGCTACGGCAGCACGCCGACCATCGCCGACTGCTGCCTGGTGCCGCAGATCTTCAATGGCAAGCGCTTCGACTGCGACTTCAGCGGCCTGCCGCGCACGATGGCGGCGTTCGACGCCTGCATGCAGCTCGACGCCTTCCAGCGCGCCCAGCCATCGAACTGCCCCGACGCGGAAGCCTGAGCATGCCCGATTGGCTCGTGCCGGACTGGCCAGCGCCCGCGAATGTGCGTGCGGTATGCACCACGCGGGAGGGCGGCGTTTCGGTCGGCAGCTTCCAGGGGCTGAACCTCGGCGGCCATGTCGGCGACGATCCCGAGAAGGTTCAGGCCAACCGGGCCTGCCTCCGGGATGCCCTTGGCGCGCAGCCGGTGTTCCTGGAGCAGGTGCACGGCACCCAGGTGCTGACCCTCGATGCGCAGAGCGTCGACGGCGCCAGCGCCGACGCCTGCACGACGACGGAACGCGGCATCGCCTGCACGATCATGGTCGCGGACTGCCTGCCGGTGCTGTTCACCGATGAAGGCGGCCGCCGCGTGGCGGCCGCGCACGCAGGTTGGCGCGGGCTGGCGGCGGGTGTGCTCGAGCGCAGCGTCGAGGCTTTCGAGGCCGAGGGCGGCGCTTCCGAACTCATGGCCTGGCTCGGCCCCTGCATCGGACCCGACGCCTTCGAGGTCGGCGACGAGGTCCGCGCCGCCTTCGAAGCCGTCTCGCCAGCGGCCAGCGCGTGCTTCCGGCCGGCCGGCACGCCGGGCAAGTGGATGGCCGACCTCGCGGGGCTGGCGCGCCAGCGCCTGAAGGCGGCCGGCATCACGCGGCTTCACGGCAACGACAGCAGCGAGGCCTGGTGCACCGTGCACAACCCG
>NZ_JBFUCI010000577.1:0-3153 GCF_056405335.1 Variovorax sp. P1_H12_2 | reverse complement strand
ATGGGCTCGGTGCTGGACACGGACTACCTGATCGGGCTGGGGACGCTGGACGAGCGGATGCTGATCCTGGTGGACATCGACCGGCTCATGTCGAGCGACGACATGGGCCTGATCGAGAAGCTGGCCGCCTGAGGCCGGCAGCGGCCAGAAGCATCAGAGACAACCAACGAATCGATCGGAGCATGGAATGAAAGAATGGAAGATCGGCACCCGCCTGGGTGCCGGGTTCGCCTTGATCCTGGCCCTGGTGGCCGCGATCGCGTGCATCGGCGTGCTGCGCCTGCAGGCGGTGGGCGATGCCACCCACGACATGGCGAAGCGCTCGCTGGCGAAGGAGCGGCTGGCCGCGAGCTGGCTGCTCGGCACCAGCACCAACAGCGTGCGCACCTATTCGCTTCTGAAGTCCGGCGACCCCGAGGTCCAGGAGTACCTGCAGAAGGGCATGGCCAAGACCAGCAGCACGATCTCCGAGACCCAGAAGAAGCTCGAAGAGCTGCTGAGCTCGCCGGAGGAATTGGCGCTGTCGGCAGACATCAAGAAGAAGCGCGCCGAATACATCGAGCTGCGGAACATGCTCCTGAAGCTCAAGGCCGACGGCAAGCAGGAGGAGGCGATGGGCATCGCCAGGGACAAGCTGGTGCCCACGCTCGACGGCTACGACGCCAGCATCCGCAGCATCCTGGCCCATGAAGAAGAGCAGATCGACAAGTCGGCGGCCGAGATCGATGYGCTCTATCGCGCAGGCCGCATCAACCTGATCGCGCTCGCCGCGGCCGCGCTGGCGCTGGGTTCGCTGCTGGCGTGGCTGCTGACGCGCAGCATCGTGCAGCCGATCGACGAGGCGCTGCTGATCGCCGACACCGTGGCCTCCGGCGACCTGAGCAAGGAATTCGAGACCGATCGCGGCGGTGATTTCGGCCGGCTGTTGCGCGGCATGGGCGAGATGGAAGACACCTTGACCGACCTGGTGGGGCGCATCAAGACCTCGACCGACTCGATCGTGGTCGCCTCCCAGGAGATCGCGGCGGGCAACCAGGACCTGTCGTCGCGCACCGAAGAGCAGGCCAGTTCGCTGGAACAGACCGCGGCGTCGATGGAAGAGCTGACCTCGACCGTGAAGCAGAACGCCGACAACGCGCGCCAGGCCAACCAGCTGGCGGCCTCGGCCTCCGAAGTGGCGGTCAAGGGCGGCGARGTGGTGAGCCAGGTGGTGGACACCATGGCGTCCATCAATGCCTCTTCCAAGAAGATCGTCGACATCATCGGKGTCATCGACGGCATCGCCTTCCAGACCAACATCCTGGCGYTGAACGCGGCGGTGGAAGCCGCSCGGGCSGGCGAGCAGGGCMRGGGCTTYGCGGTSGTGGCSGCCGARGTSCGCARCCTCGCGCAGCGCTCGGCGGCCGCGGCCAAGGAGATCAAGGGCCTGATCGACGACTCGGTGGGCAAGGTCGGCGCGGGCAGCGCGCTGGTGGCCGAAGCGGGCAAGACCATGGAAGAGATCGTCGGCAGCGTGAAGCGCGTGACGGACATCATGGGCGAGATCACGGCGGCGAGCCAGGAGCAGACCTCCGGGATCGAGCAGATCAACCAGGCGGTCACGCAGATGGACCAGGTGACGCAGCAGAACGCGGCGCTGGTCGAGGAGGCCTCGGCCGCGGCGCAATCGCTGCAGGCGCAGGCCGGCAATCTGTCGCAGATCGTCGGCACCTTCAAGCTGGGCGACGACGCCGGGGCCGAACCGAGCCGCGCCCCCGTGCGCGCTACGCCGCTCGCCGTCAGCGCGCCCGGGGCACGCGCCAAGGCATCCGCCCCGGCCCTGCGTCCCAAGGCGGCCGCGCCCGCACCCCGGCCCGCCACGGCCGGCGCGGGCGACTGGACCGAGTTCTAGACCCGGGCGCGATGCCGTCCCGACCCATCCGTTCGATCATTGAAAGAAGAGTGTCATGAGTGTGAGAGATCTGAAAATAGGCACGCGCCTGGGCGTCGGCTTCGCCGCCATGCTGGTGCTGATCGTCCTTATATCCGCGACCGGCATGCTGCGCCTCGCCAATGTCGGCAACGCCACGCATCAGATGGTCGAAGGCCCGCTGGTCAAGGAGCGCATGGTCGGCGAATGGGCCAAGCTGCTCGCGGCCAGCATCGTGCGCACCTTCGCCATCGTCAAGGCGACCGACAGCGCCACCGAAGCCTATTTCAAGAAGGAGCTGACCGCGGGCCAGGCGCTCATCAACCCGCTCCAGAAACAGCTGGAGACACTGCTGACCTCGCCCGAGGAAAAGAAGCTCTACGCCGAAGTGGCCGATGCGCGGCGGACCGTGCTCGAGATGCTGGGTACCCTGAACAAGCTCAAGGCCGCCAATGACATGGAAGGCGCCAACAAGCTGGCCGACAACCAGTTCGCGGCCGGACTCTCGACCTACGAAAAGGCAGTCGGCGCCCTTGCCGCCCACGAGCACGCCCAGATCGACGCCACGGCGAAGARCATCGAGGAAGAGCACGACGCCGGCCGCACTTCGATGGCCGTGCTGGCCGCTGTCGCGCTGGTCGTGGGCGCCTTTCTGGCCTGGCGCCTGACGGTCGGCATCGTTCGCCCGCTGGGCCAGGCCGTGAAGGTGGCCGAGACGGTGGCGGCCGGTGACTTGAGCGCGCGCATCCAGGTGGAAAGCCGCGACGAGACCGGCCAGCTGATGCAGGCCCTGCAACACATGAACGACAGCCTGTCGAGGGTGGTAGGCGAAGTGCGCACGGGCACCGACACCATTGCGACCGCCTCGGGCCAGATCGCCACGGGCAACCAGGACCTGTCGTCGCGCACCGAGGAGCAGGCGAGCTCGCTGGAAGAGACCGCGGCCTCGATGGAAGAGCTCACGAGCACGGTGAAGCAGAACGCCGACAACGCGCGGCAGGCGAACCAGCTGGCCGTCTCGGCCTCCGAGGTGGCGGTGCGCGGCGGCAGCGTGGTGGGCCAGGTGGTCGACACCATGGGCTCGATCAATGCCTCCTCGCGCAAGATCGTGGACATCATCGGCGTCATCGACGGCATCGCCTTCCAGACCAACATCCTGGCGCTGAACGCGGCGGTGGAAGCCGCGCGGGCCGGCGAGCAGGGCCGGGGCTTCGCGGTGGTGGCGTCGGAAGTGCGCAGCCTGG
>NZ_JBFUCI010000576.1:0-3179 GCF_056405335.1 Variovorax sp. P1_H12_2 | reverse complement strand
TGCAGGCGCCTCGGCCAGGATGTTCGCACCCTCGTCGGCCAGGAAGCGCGCAAGGCGGGCACCGATGCGGTCATGACACAGCGGATCGGCGCGGTAGGCCTCGGCCACCGCCGGTTCGTGCGACAGAAAGTCGGCATCGAGCCCGTTGCCCACGCGCAGCCCGGGCGCCAGGCGCGACAGCGTGGCGAGGAGCAGCTTCTGCATCGGGCTGAGGCCGGCATCGAGCGCCGGCGAGGACAGCACCAGGGCGTCGACCACGCGCGCCCCGCGCGCGACGGCGCTGGCCGCCACCAGGCCGCCGAGGCTGTGACCCAGCAGTACCAGCGGCAATCCGGGAAAGTCGCACCGCGTGTCGTCGATCACCAGCGCCAGGTCCTCGACCAGGTGGCGCGAGGTCGGCAAGGCGCCGCGCCCGCCGCTGGACGCCCCGTGTCCCCGATGGTCCGCGGCACGCACCGCGAAGCCCCAGTCGTTGAGCCGCGCGGCCACGGCGCGGTAACGTCCCGCATGTTCGCCGAGGCCATGGACAAGCAGGATGACGGCCCTGGCCGCACCGGCCCCGAGCGGCCAGTCGTGCAGCACCAGCGTCTCGCCGTCGGGCGTGCGCAGGGTCTTCAAGCGGCGGCGCGGGCTGCCGGCAGCGCGGCGATCACCTCAGCCACCGCGGCCGTCAGCTTCTTCGCATAGGGCACGTGCAGGAACTCGTTCGGGCCATGCGCGTTGCTCTTCGGGCCCAGCACGCCGCAGACCATCATCTGCGCCTTCGGAAAGCCCCGGCTCAGCATGCTCATGAGCGGAATGGTGCCGCCTTGGCCGATGTAGCCGCAATCGGCGCCGAAATGGGCCTGCGAGGCGGCGTTGAGGGCGCGTTCGAACCAGGAGGCGGTGTCGGGCGCGTTCCATCCGGTGGCGCCGCCGCCGCCGTCGAAGGTGACCTTGGCCTGATAGGGCGCGTTGTCCTCCAGCAGCTGCTTGAGCTGCTGCACCGCCTGATCGGCATCGACCAGCGGAGGCAGGCGCAGCGAGAGCTTGAAGGCGGTGTAGGGACGCAGCACGTTGCCGGCGTCTTTCAAGGCCGGAAAGCCTTCGGCACCGGTCACCGACAGCGTCGGCTTCCAGGTGCGGTTGAGCAGCGCCTCCACCGGGTCGGTGGTGGTCGGCAGCGCGAAGGTGGTCGAGCCCCCGCAGTCGTAGTGGGCCCAGGGAAAGCGCTTGTAAAGCTCCTCGCCGAGGATCGCGGCGGTGGCACGTGCCTGGGCCAGCCGCTCGGCCGGTACTTCGCAATGGAAGCTCTCGGGAAGCAGGCGACCGGTCTTGCTGTCTTCCAGGCGGTCGAGCACCTGCCGCATGATGCGGAAACTCGACGGCACCAGGCCGGAGGCGTCGCCCGAGTGGATGCCTTCGGTCAGGATCTCGACCTTCAGGGTGCCGCTGGCCATGCCGCGCAGCGAGGTGGTGAGCCAGAGCTGGTCGTAGTTGCCGGCGCCCGAGTCGAGGCAGATGACGAGCGACACCTCGCCCAGGCGCGGCCGCAGCGCGTCGACGTAGGGCAGCAGGTCGTAGGAGCCCGATTCCTCGCAGGTCTCGATCAGGCCGACGATGCGCGGATGGGCCGCGTCCTGGGCCTTGAGCGCCTGCAGCGCCGCGATGCTGGCGTACACCGCGTAGCCGTCGTCGGCCCCGCCGCGCCCGTAGAGCAGGCCGTTCTCGTACTTCGGCGTCCACGGGCCCAGGTCGCTGCGCCAGCCGGTGAATTCCGGCTGCTTGTCGAGATGGCCGTACATCAGCACGGTTTCGGTCATGTCGGTGCCTGTTGCCGGCACTTCGAAGAACAGCACCGGCGTGCGACCTTCGAGACGCACGATCTCGAGCTTCAGGCCCTCGACCTTCTGGGCCTCGACCCAGGCGGCCGCATTGCGCAGCACGGTTTCGAGGTAGCCGTTCTGCGACCAGTCCTTGTCGAAGCCCGGCGACTTGGCAGGAATGGCGATGTAGTCGGTGAGCTGCTTGACGATGTCGTGGTCCCATTGGGACGAAACGTCGGCCAGCGCGCGGCCGGCATCGAGCAGACCAGCAGGCATTTCGCGGTGGAGGGGGGCGTTCATTGAGATCTCCGCGGGGGTGGGGACAACGATGTTAGTGCGTCTTGGGGCGACGTGCCCGGATTGGCGCCGGGTTGCGGGATGCGATAAAAAGGCGGGCTTCGCCACCGCGACCCGAGGAAGCCCATGACTGCACGCACTGACAAGGACTCCAGTTCCGCGACGCCGCGCAYCCGTGTCGGCATCGGCGGCTGGACCTATGAGCCCTGGCGTGACAATTTCTATCCGGCCAAGCTCCCCCATGCGCAGGAACTCGGCTATGCGAGCCGGCAGCTCACGGCGATCGAGGTCAACGGCACCTACTACAGCACCATGAAGCCGGCCAGCTTCAAGAAGTGGCACGACGAGACGCCGGAGAGCTTCGTGTTCTCCCTGAAGGCCTCGCGCTTCGCCACCAACCGGAAGCTGCTCGCGAGCGCCGGCGAATCGATCGCGCGCTTCGTCGACAGCGGCATTGAAGAGCTCGGCAGCAAGCTCGGCCCGATCGTGTGGCAGTTCATGCCGACCAAGGCCTTCGATCCGGAGGACATGGCCGCTTTCCTGGAGCTGCTGCCGGAGAAAGCGGGAGGCCGCGCACTGCGTCACGTGCTGGACGTACGCCACGAGAGCTTCAAGACACCGGAGTACCTCGCGCTCGCACGCAAACATCGGGTGGCCACGGTGTTCACCGATTCCGACAAGTACCCGTCGTTCGCCGACCAGAGCGCCGACTTCGCCTACGCGCGGCTCATGAACAGCGACGCGACGCTCGAGAGCGGCTATGCGCCGAAGGCGCTCGATGCGTGGGCGGAGAACGCCCGCCTCTGGGCGGAGGGCAAGACGCCGGCCTCGCTGCCTCTCGTCGAGGCAAGTCCATCGAAGACAGGCGGCCCGCGCGATGTCTTTATCTTCTTCATCAACGGCGCGAAGGAAAGGGCACCCGCGGCTGCCCGTGCCCTGATCGAACGGCTGGGCTGAGCCGACGCGCCGCCCTCAATCCTAATGAAAAAAGCCCGTCCAGGACGGGCTTTCGTTGGTGAAACACCGCGGAACCGGCTTCGCCGGGCCGCAGGTGTTGCCCCCGGCAGGGGGCTGAGG
>NZ_JBFUCI010000575.1:0-3211 GCF_056405335.1 Variovorax sp. P1_H12_2 | reverse complement strand
GGCATTCAGCAGGCAGGCGAATGCGAGGGCCAGGACGAGGCGAGGGCGCCGAGTCATGGCTCTCACCCCCCGCTCACTCGGGCGCCAGGGCGGCCGATGGCGGGCTGAGGCTCGCGGCGGCCTCTTTGGCTTCGACCCCGGCTTCGACTGCAGGCGCGCGCACCAGCAACACGGGCACGGTCGCATGGCGCAGGATGTGCTCGGCGCTGCTTCCCAGCACCAGGCGGCCGACGCCACGCCGCCCGTGGGTGCCGAGGACGATCAGGTCGGCCGCCCACTTGACGGCTTCGGCAATGACGGTCTCGTCCACCGGCGCGGAGAACCTGTCGCACAGCACGGTGTCGGCCTCGATGCCGGCCGCCTGCGCGGTGGCCTTGGCCTGTTCGAGAATGCGGTGGCCGTTGTCTCGCAGTACGCCGAGCCAGTCGCCGGCATGGCCGGCATAGGCGTCCATCGAGAGGGCGAACGAGAGCTCGTCGATGACATGGCACAGCCGCAACCGCGCGTGTGTGAGCCTGGCGAGCTGGATGGCCTCGTCCAGCCCGCGACCGGAGGTCGGACTGCCGTCGACGGGAACAAGAATTCGCTCATACATGACAGGCTCCTTCGGCGTACGGGTAGGGGAGACCAGTATCCAAGTGAGGGTGCGCCGGACCTTGATCTGGCGCAAGTCGATCGCAGAAGACCACGGCGAAGCTCCGGGCATGGCCCGCGGCTTGCGCTTCGCCGGCGTGTCCGCAGGGCAGCTCCTGCGGACCCGGTCGCCTGGCTAGCGGTTCACGCGCGCGCCGGTGGCCACGTCGGTGACCGAGCCGTCGACCAGGCTGATCCGATAGATCTCCCGCGTCACGTTGCCGGCGAAGGCCAGTTCCACGATCGACACGTCGCGCAAGGTCGTGTCGATGCCGTTGGGCAGGAGCCCGTTCATCTGCTCGGCGACCTGCTTCATCGACGACTGCAGCGCGGGCGTGAACGGCGTCATGCTGTAGACGAGCGTGTTGTGGGGGTTGTGGGCCCGCAGTTCCTTGCCGTCCTTCACGACGTTGACGCCGCTCACGCCCACGGTTCTGACGAGTTCCCGACCAGGCTCCGCCATCTTTGCGAAGACCGGGCCCGTCACGCGCGGCAGCGGGCCATCGCGCAGCGGCGCCACGGCCGCGGTGACGCGGGTGTTGAACGCCATCATGTCCTCGAATCCTTGCCCGTTTTTCACGATGCCGAGATCGAGCCACCATGGACGGCCCGCATCCTTGGCCGCCTCGGTCGTGTAGAAGGTCTTGAGTGTCAGCTGGATGGGCGCTGGCGGCTTCGGCAGCGCCTTGAGCATCTTCTGCGGCGTGGTCGGGTCGGCGCTGTGGATGTGCACCACGGTGACGTGCGGGAGGTTCGGGTTCTGGGCCTCGGCCTGCAGGCCCAGCCTCAGCAGGTCCTGTTTCAGAGGCGCGTTGATCTTTGCCTCGAGCACGTCCGTCACGTCCTTGGGCAGCCGGTAGACGACGCCGTAAGTCGCCTTGTGCGCCCGAAACTCGGCCTGGCCGAGCGCGCTGTTGTCGATCGCTGGCGTCGAGGAGCCGGGTGTTCCGCAGGCGGAAAGCAAGGAAGCGGCGAGAAAGCCGAAGGCCAGGGGTCGCAGGACGCGCATTGAAACTCCATTCATGAAAATCGGGAGGGGCAGAGGCAGGGGTTGTGCCGGCCCCGGTGCATATGACCGATGTCCATGCTACGAAGGAGTTGTGACAAATCTGGAGAGCCCGGGCGCACGTCGCTCAGGTGCTGCGCCCATCATTTAACATAATATACATTGTATAAATGAAAACTGTAGGAGCGATTTAGTAATGTCGCGTTCTAGCCGATTTCAAATGTCGCAAAGTCGCCCGACCCAGGTTCTGGGCTTGGGGTACGGCCATGGCGAAACCTGCGGCGACGATCACGATGACGATGCGCGAAGCAGACCGCCTCAAGACGATCCAGGCCGTGATGGACCGGGTGCTGCGCGTCGGCCAGGCCGCGCAGCGGCTGGGCATCAGCCGACGACAGGTTGAGCGCATCGTTCAGCGGTACGTCGCCGAAGGCGCTGCCGGCCTGGTGTCACGCAAGCGCGGTCGCCCCAGCAACCACCAGTTGGCGCCCGGAGCTGCAGAGCGCGCGATCACATTGATCCGGGAGCGCTACGCGGACTTCGGCCCCACCTTGCCGAGCGAGAAGCTTCTCGAGTGTCATGGGCTGGCCGTTGGCAAAGACACGGTTCGTCTGCTCATGACCGCTGCTGGCCTGTGGACGCCGCGCAAGCAGCGGGCCGCAAAGGTGCACCAGCCGCGCAATCGCCGCGCTTGCCTCGGCGAGTTGATCCAGATTGATGGCAGCGACCACGCCTGGTTCGAGGAGCGAGCGCCGGCCTGCACACTGCTGGTGTTCATCGACGACGCCACCAGCCGGTTGATGCAGCTGCGCTTCGTGCCCACGGAATCGAGCTTTGCCTACTTCGAGGCAACCCGCGGCTACCTGGAGGCCCACGGCAAGCCTGTGGCGTTCTACAGCGACAAGGCGAGCATCTTTCGGCCGGTGACCAAGCCGGAGTTCAGCGAGCGTGGCGTCACCCAGTTCGGGCGTGCCTYGTACGAGTTGAACATCGACATCATGTGCGCCAACACCAGCCAGGCCAAGGGCAGGGTTGAACGCGCCAACCAGACCTTGCAGGACAGGCTGGTCAAGGAGCTGCGGCTGCGCGGCATCAGCACGCTCGAGGCAGGCAACGCATTTGCGCCGCACTTCATCGCCGACTTCAACGGCCGGTTCGCCAAGCCACCGCGGCGCGACTTCGATGCGCACCGCCCGCTGCGCGCGGACGAGGACCTGGACCTCACCTTCACGTGGCGCGAGCAGCGCAAGGTGTCGCTGTCGCTGACGTTGAACTATGCGCGCGAGATCTACATGCTGGCGGACACGACAGGCAACCGGAGGCTGATCCAGCGATACATCGATGTGTACGAGTATCCCGACGGGCGCATCCAGGTGCGTGCGGGCGGTCGCGCCCTACCCTATGTGCGCTACGACAAGCTGCCACAGATCGACATTGCGGCCGTCGTGGAGAACAAGCGTTTGAGCCATGCCTTGCGTGCGGCACAAGCTGTTCAGGAGCGGCGAGACGACCGCCGCTGCGCGCCATCTCGAACGAATCAGGGCCAGCTTCCGCGACCCAGGAAGGCAGCAC
>NZ_JBFUCI010000574.1:0-3221 GCF_056405335.1 Variovorax sp. P1_H12_2 | reverse complement strand
GGCCCAGCTCGGCTTCCGCCGCCTGGATGCTGCGCGTGAGGGCCGGTTGACTGAGATGCACCTGCTCGGCGGCACGGATGAAGCTTCGACGGTCGGCGACGGCGACGATATGTGCCCAGCGCTTGATGTCCATAAGTCGCTCCTTTGTTAGGCGATTGCATCCACTGCATTCATTMTCCACCCACTATGCATTGGACTCAATTCGGGTTCTCCTGAACAATCGCCCTCATTCCAAGAGCTCCGGTGTTCAGACACAGGACCCGGCCCGCCGACCAAAGCCAAGGAGACAACCTGGTGAATTTCAGTGCTTTTCGCGAGCATGCTCGTTCACGCCCTTCTGACGATTTGAGTGCCGTTCCGAAGACGAGCCACACACCCCGCGATACGACCCCTCATTCCAGGAAATCACGATGACCCGACGACATTGGCAAGCCAGCTACGGCAACACGCCCAGGGAGATCAACCCCGACGCCTATCGCTCGGTGGTGGACATGATGGAACTGGCGATGAAGCGCTTCGCCGATCGGCCAGCAATGCGCTGCGCAGGCCAGACGCTGACCTACGCCGATCTCGACCGTCTCTCGCGGAACTTCGCGGCCTACCTGCAAGGCAAGTTGGGGGTGAAGAAGGGTGACCGCGTCGCCGTGATGGCACCCAACGTGCTGGCCTTTCCGATCGCCTTCCTCGGCATCATTCGCGCTGGCGCTGCGCAGGCCAACGTCAACCCCTTGTACACGCCGCGTGAACTCGAGCACCAGCTCAACGATGCCGGTGCCGAGGTCCTGGTCGTCTTCAGCGGCGTCACCGCCACGGTGGCCGAGGTTTTGCCCAGGACCCGGCTCAAGACCATCGTCACCGTCGGCGTGAGCGACGGCAGCGATGTCGTCCTGCCGAGCCCGCCGGTGGACGCACGCCTGACGGGCGCCGTTGCCTTCACGGATGCGCTGGCCGAAGGCGCCGAGCTGCCCTTTACGCCGGTCGATGTCAATGGCGACGACCTGCTGCTCCTGCAGTACACCGGCGGTACCACCGGCTTGCCCAAGGGCGCTGCGCTGTGTCACCGCAACCTGGTGGCCAATACCGAGCAGTTCAAGGCCTTCATGCCCGACGTGTTGCGACCGGGCGAAGAGGTGATCGTCACGGCGATTCCGCTCTATCACATCTTCGCGCTGATGGTGAACTTCATCAGCTACTTCTCGGTCGGGGCCGACAACTGGCTGGTGACCAACCCGCGCGACTTCGACAGCTTCCTGGACACGCTCAAGAAGGCTCGTCCGAGCATCTTCGTCGGCGTGAACACCCTCTACGCGGGGCTAGTGGCGCACCCGCGAAGCAAGGAGGTCGATTGGTCCAACTTGCGCTTGGCGGCCGGCGGCGGCGCGGCGGTGATCGGTGCGGTGTCGGACAAGTGGAAAGCGCTCACTGGCACCTTCATCCGGGAAGGATACGGCCTGTCGGAGACTTCTCCCGTCCTGACCTTCAACCCGGCCGCCGTGCAGGATTTCACTGGAACCACGGGGTTGCCAATGCCCTCGACCGACATCAAGCTGTTGGATGATGATGGCCTGGAAGTCGGCATCGGCGAGGTCGGCGAGATCTGTGCCAGGGGCCCGCAGGTGATGAACGGCTACTGGCAGCAGCCCGAGGCCAACGCGGCCGCATTCACCGCCGACGGCTACTTCCGCACCGGCGACATCGGCAGCTTCGACGCGCAAGGATTCCTGAAGATCGTGGACCGTAAAAAGGACATGGTCATCGTCTCCGGATTCAATGTCTACCCCAATGAGGTCGAGGCGATTGCCACCGGTTGCCCGGAGGTCGTCGAATGCGCCTGCGTGGGCGTGCCCGACGAGAAGACGGGCGAAGCGGTCAAGCTGTTCGTGGTCAAGGCGGCGAACGCCACGCTCGGCGAGGCCGAGCTCATCGCACATTGCCGCGAACAGCTCACCGCCTACAAAGTGCCCAGGATCGTGCGCTTCGTCGAGGCGTTGCCCAAGTCCACGGTCGGCAAGATCCTTCGCCGCGAACTGCGCGACGTGGCATGAGCAACCCGCCCGAGACAAAACGGTGCGCGGGCATGTTCCGCGCCAAGAAACTGGAGCACTGACATGAATGCCGTCCCGACCCCCCTCACTCTCCACGTGGCCGATGCGGCGGAGATCCAGCGCATGCACCGCCTGTTCGACATTCAGCGCCGCGCCTTCGAGGCCGCCCCGTATCCGGACCTCGCGGCGCGCAAGGCCAAGCTGCACCGGCTGATCGATGCGCTGCGCCGCCACCAGAACGACATCGTCGTTGCGGTGAACGCGGATTTTGGCGTTCGCGCCGGGCCCGAGACCAAGCTGGTCGAGGTCATGGGCCCGATTTTGGAAGCCCGGCACGCCCTGTCTCACATGCGCAAGTGGATGAAGCCGCGGCGTCGCGGCACGGAGCTGCTGTTCCTCACCAACAGCGCCTGGGTCGAATACCAGCCCAAGGGCGTGGTGGGCATCATCGGCACCTGGAACTTCCCGCTGTACCTGACCATCGGCCCGCTGATCGCGGCACTGGCCGCGGGCAACCGGGCAATGGTCAAGGTTTCGGAATTTTCGCCACGGACCACCGCGCTGCTGCGCACGATCCTGGGCGAGTGTTTTGGCGAAGATGAGGTGGCCATATTCGGCGGCGCGGTCGAAGCCGCGCAGGCTTTCAACGCGTTGCCMTTCAACCACCTGGTCTTCACCGGCTCGCCGCGGGTGGGCCGCGAGGTCATGCGCGCGGCGGCCGACAACCTGACACCGGTGACGCTGGAACTCGGCGGMAAGTCGCCGGCCATCGTCGGGCCAGACGCCGACCTGCGCGATGCGGCGCTGCGCATCGCGCACGGCAAGGCCTTCAATGCCGGGCAGATTTGCGTCGCGCCGGACTACGCGCTCGTGCCGCGTGGCAAATCCAACGAGTTCGCCGCCGCGGTACGCGAGGCATTCGGCAAGCTGTATCCGACCGTCGGCGGCAATCCCGAGTACACCAGCATCGTCACCGAGCGCCACGCGGCGCGGCTGCGCCAGTTGCTCGACGATGCCCGGGCCAAGGGAGCGACCCTGCTGCAGTGCGGCGACGTCGCGGGCGCCGGTCGCCAGATGGCGTTGACCGTCGTTACTGGTGTGGACGACCGCATGCAGCTGATGCAGGAAGAGATCTTCGGGCCGATCCTGCCGGTGGTCGAATACGACCGCCTGGAC
>NZ_JBFUCI010000573.1:0-3230 GCF_056405335.1 Variovorax sp. P1_H12_2 | reverse complement strand
CGCCGCTTCTGACCAAGAAGATGAGCTACGACGCATCGACCGACTTCGTTCCGGTTTCGCTGGTCGGCAAGGCCCCCTTGTTCCTTGTCGTCAACAAGAGCGTGAAGGCCAACAACCTCGACGAGCTGATCGCATTGGCCAAGGCCAAGCCGGGCGGGCTCAACTACGGCTCCGCAGGCACAGGCAGCATCCACCACCTGACTGCCGAGGCCATGAACGCGAGCTTGGGCATCGTCATGACGCACGTGCCATTCAAAGGCAGCGCAAATTCGGTGCCGGCCATGATCGGCGAGCAGGTGGACATGGTGTTCGCCTCGCCACCGTCGTTGATGGGCTTCGTCAAGTCCGGGCAGGCTCGACTATTGGCCACCAACTCCCCGACGCGCTCCCCGCTGGCCCCGCAGATGCCCGCGTTGGCTGAAAAGATTCCAGGCTTCGACTTCGCGTTCAACATCGCGGTTCTGGCAAAGAAAGGCACGCCGAACGATGCGATTGCCAGGGTCAGCAACGAGATCGCGAAGATCGTCAAGCGGCCGGACATCGTCGAGCAGTTGCGACTTGCCGGCGTCGACCCTGTGGGGAGCTCGCCCGAGCAACTTGCAGATGCGCTGCGAAGCGAGAAGCAGCGCGTGACCGATGCCGCCGCGCGCGCTCAGCTGAAAGCCGAATAGGGCCCCGCCGTGACCACGCCTCAGACACACTCCGACACCCAGATGCCGTTGCGCGTCGCTCGCGCGTACGACGTCGCTGAAGGAATCCGCAGCTTCGAGTTGGTGCAGGCCGATGGCAGCGACTTGCCGCCGTTCACGCCCGGCTCGCACGTCAAGGTGCAGGTGCCCAACGGCCTGATGCGCAAGTACTCGCTGTGCAACGACCCGGCAGAGCGCAATCGGTACGTCATCACCGTCAAGAGAGACGCCGCGGGTCAAAGCGGCTCGATCTGCATGCACGAAGAAGTCCATGAAGGGGATACGCTGCCTACGTCGCTTCCCTCGAACGCATTCCCGCTTGTAGAGAACGCAAAGGGCTACCTCTTCATCGCCGGAGGGATCGGCATCACGCCCATCTTGTCGATGATTCGATCGTTCGGCGAACTGGCGCCGGCGCCGTGGAAACTGCTCTACCTGACACGCTCGCCCGAGGCCACAGCCTTCCTTGACGAACTGGGTCAACCCGAGCTGAAGAAGCAGGTGCGCATCCACTACTCCCAGGGTGATTCCGGCCGAGTTTTCGATCTCTGGCCCACCCTGGAGAAGCCGAACACGGCGCACGTGTACTGCTGCGGCCCGCGTCCGCTGATGGAAGCTGTGCGCGACATGACCGGCCACTGGTCACCGGCCAATGTGCATTTCGAAAGCTTCAACGAAGGCGGGGGTGTCCGTCCGGACGACGAGCCCTTCACGGTGAAGCTGGCGCGCACGGGGGGCGAGTTCGAGGTGCCGGTCGGCAAGTCGATCCTGACCGTCTTGCGCGATCATGGGTGCAATGCTGCGTCGTCCTGCGAGAGCGGCACCTGTGGCACCTGCCGTACCGGGCTGCTCGGTGGCGAGGCCGACCACCGCGACATGGTGCTGATGCCCGAGGAAATGGAAAGCCAGATCATGATCTGCGTCTCGCGGGCCAGGTCTGCCGAGTTGGTGCTCGATCTGTGACACYGGACCGCGAACTCCGACTCGGTGTGGCCGGACTTGGCCGTGCCTTCACGCTCATGTTGCCGACCCTCCAGCGCGATCGCCGCGTCCGACTCGTCGCCGCCTGCGACCCGCGCGAGGAAGCGCGGTCCCGGTTCGCGACGGATTTCGACGCCCCGGCCTACGCGGACATCGAGGGCCTGGCGGCCAACCCGGAGGTCGAGGCGATCTATATCGCCAGTCCGCACCAGTTCCATGCCGCGCAAACGCGTATTGCGGCCAGGCACGGCAAGCATGTGCTGGTCGAGAAGCCCATGGCGCTCACGATGGCCGAATGCGACTCGATGATCGAACACTGCCGCGCAGCGGGCGTTCACTTGATCGTCGGTCACTGCCACAGTTTCGACACCCCCTACTTGCGGGCGCGCGATGTCGTCTCGAGCGGAGAACTTGGCCGGGTGCGCATGATCCATGCACTCAACTACACCGACTTCCTCTACCGACCTCGCCGTCCGGAGGAGCTGCGCACCGAGGATGGCGGTGGCGTGGTGTTCAGCCAGGCTGCGCACCAGGTCGACGTGGTGCGGTTGCTCGCGGGCGCGCCCGTGGCCCGTGTGCGAGCCGTCACGGGCGACTGGGATCCGGCGCGCCCGACGCAAGGCGCCTATTCCGCCCTGCTGTGGTTCGAGGGCGGTGCCTTTGCCAGCCTCAGCTACAACGGCTACGGCCATTTCGACTCGGACGAATGGTGCGGATGGATTGGCGAAATGGGCATCGACAAGTCTCCCGACGCCTACGGCGCGGCACGACGCAAGCTCGCTGCCGTGAATTCTCCGAGTGAGGAAGCGCGCCTCAAGGCCTCGGGGACCTACGGGGGCGCTGGCTATGTCGCCGCACCAACCGGTGATTCGCGAGCCTGGCACCAGCATTTCGGGCCCATCGTGGTGTCGTGCGAGCGCGGCGACGTGCGGCCGCTTCCCGACTGCGTCTGGGTCTACGATGACCGGAAGAAGGAGCGCCGGCCGCTCGACGTCCCCCGAGTGCCCCGATTCGAGGTCATTGACGAGTTGTACGACGCTGTGGTGGGCGGTGTGCCTGCGCTGCACGACGGCCGATGGGCGCGCGCCACGCTGGGTGTCTGCCTGGCTTTGCTCGAATCAGCCGGATCGAACCAGGATGTGGCCTTGGCGCCCTGAAACTTCGTCTCTGTGCATCCACGCCCCGACCGCGCCTCGGCACCATCGACGGGTTGGCAACAGAACCAGGAGTTCAGGCCGTAAAAAAAGGCCGGCCCTCGAAAAGAGCCGGCCTTTTGGCTTGACCGAAACCCGGCTCAGAACGGGATGTCGTCGTCCATGTCGTCGAAGCCCGACGACGACTTGGCAGGCGCCTGGCGAGGTGCCGGCGCCGGTGCACGCGGCGCGGCCGCCGGCGGGCGCGAGTAGCCGCCGCCACCACCACCACCACCACCACCACCTTGCGAGTAGCCGCCGTCGTCATCGCCCGAAGGTCCGCCCTGGCCCTGGCGGCTGCCGAGCATCTGCATCTGGTCGACGCGGATGTCGGTGGCGTACTTCTCGACACCGTCCTTGTCGTTGT
>NZ_JBFUCI010000572.1:0-3259 GCF_056405335.1 Variovorax sp. P1_H12_2 | reverse complement strand
TTGGTACGCAACTGTGCTTCATGAAGCCCTATGCGCGACTGCTCAAAGCCGTCGATGCGCCAGCGGACCAGCAGGCGGTCAAATTGCGCGAATTCGTCGATCACTGGTACGAAGAAATGGCGACCATCGGCAAATCCGGCCGCGCGAAGCAAGCAGTGCCCTATGCCCATCCGTACTGGCACAAACTGGGCAACGACAACTTCGAAGGTGGCGCGTACTTCGGGCGCTGGTGCGTCGAGGCGGTTGCCGCGGTGAAGGCCTTTGGCATGGATGACAGTCTGTGCCTCGGGCATCCGCACTATCCGGGCGATCTTTTGCGCCCTAACGGGCCGGGCACGCATCCTCCGAGGGCATCGCGCCTTCCGGCATGGATTGCCAAATTGCTGCGTTGAATTTGCGGCGCGGATGACTGCGGGAAAATTCAAACCCGTCGCGGAGTTTGATGCCCTGCTCAAGCCGGCCCCTCATGCAAGCGGCGTGGCGGCGGTCCACAAGTCCAGGTACGCGACCGCCTTCTCCTTCTCGATCGCCGCGCCGCTTCGTTCGATCGACGCCGGCGATTTCTTCGCGAAGTCCGCGATCGACTGAGACAGGTTCCAGACCTCCGTGCGGTCGATCAGCAGCAGGCGATCGTGCAGTGACTTGCCGCGTGCGAGGCGGACTTCGAGCGGGCGAGCGGATTTGTACTGCGCCTGCCAGCGACTGGCCGCCGGCGCGAGGCTGGCCTTGGTCCCGGCGCGATCGCCCAGGATGAGGATGTGCACGCCTTCCTGCGCGGCGATGGCGATGTCCGTCAGCGCGGTGGCGTTCACGTAGGGATCGACGATCAGGACCTCGCGCCGGGCCGCACGCACGACTTTCGCCAGCTCGGCGAACACGTCGAAGGGCGAGCGCGTGGCGATGAATGCGCCACGTGGTGCTTCGCCCGCAGAAGCTGCAGCGGGCGGCAAGCCGCGATCGAGCACGGCGGCGAGGCGCCGCCCTGGCGGGACGCGGAAGAGGCCGCGCCGTGGGGCCAACGGCCGGTGGCCGTTCGAGCCGGCCGCGTCGTGCGCGGCACGGTGCGCCGGCTCATCGCCGACGTTCACGATGACCTGCACCGGTCCGCCGTGGATGGAAATGGCGATGCAGGGGGAGTCACTATCATTCGAGGTAGCCATGATGTGCGGTTTCCTTTGCGGGTTGCACGTTGTGGTTAGAGCCTCGTTGGTGTTGCTGCACCTTCGGGGCTCGCCTTTTTGCTCAGAGCGAAGCCCTGAGCGACCTTGCGCGTGGCCGAACACAGGAAGCGGTCGGCACATGCAGCAACCGGCCATTTCACCGCGGTGCGGCGCTTGCGCGAACCCCGGCGGTTCGGAAACTGCCGGGGGAAATGTCTGGGGTTGAGGTTTTGCCTGCGGGCCCGTGCCGGGCCCGGAACCGTACGAAGGACGGGCCCGGCGCGGCTTTCGCTACAGGGACGAAATCAGTCTTCCCAGGCTCGACAGGGCCTGCTCGCTGCGCGCATCCCGGGGGCGGCCGTCCGACCGCCTCGGCAAGGGTGGCCTGGCGGGCCCGCCAGCACGACTCGTGGAGTCCCGGGACCCCACGAGTCGCGCTCAGTTCAAAGTTGAATCCGATCGATCTTCGCGCCTTGCAGCGATATACCGGCTTCCAGCCCGACGTTGGTGAGCACGAAACCCACCACAGGCTGCTGAGCAGTGTTGGTGTCGATGTTTCCGTTGGCGCCGATGGTTGCGAGCGCCACCGTGGCATCCGCGCCGACAGTCCAACCCTGGCTGCTGCGGAACTTATCCAGTGCTTGCTGCGTGGTGAACAGGTAGATGACCGCCTTCGACTGCGCGCCCGCCTGGAAACCGAGCGACCCCGCGGTGGTGCTGTAGTAAGCCTCGGTGCGTCCGCCCACGCGGAGCACACCTCGACCGTATTGAGCGCCGACAACGAAGCTCGCGTCGACCACGGCCGGAAACACCAGCACACCCCTGGATTTGGCCACCAACTCGCGCGAGCCCGCAACATTGGTGTAGAGCTTCGCGAGCGTCTCATTGACCTGGGCATCGATCGACGCACGCGAAGACGTGCTGCTCGCGCTCTCGCCCTTCATGGTCGTCGTGCAACCGACGAAAGCGAGGCCCGCCACCGCAACGGCGGCGGCACGCATGGCTGTTGTGAAGTAGGGGTACATGGCGGCTCCTTCGTGGCTATGCTTCTGGCGCTGGCCTGACGATGCGAGCCATGCGCCTTCGCCAATGATAGGCAGGCCAAAGTGCCTCCAAGTCCACTGTGGAAGCGCACCTACACGGATTCGCGGCATCGGCGAAGTCGTTTGTGAGATTGCCCACGACCCGACCGGGCGCGTCTTTTTTCATGAAGGACGACGCCGCCGCCTACACGCGTACAGCCCAAAGTCTGATGGCACGAATGCGCCATCCGCTGCATACCTTCAAGGCCAGTCATCCCCGCCCTGTCCGCTGGGACGGGCCAGTCGTTGGGCAGCAGCCTCGCCCTGGCTCCGCGACAGCGGCCCGCGCCCTTGTCTGACAGATTGTTGCAACGGTCAGGCGTAGCGTTCCAGGCTTTCGACCTCATCAGAAGGAGGATCGCCATGAAATCCGAGCAGGCAGAGATGGGTAAGAGGGGTAAGAGCGAGAGCGCCGGCGACGCCGCGCCTCCTCGCGTGGACCGAATGGACGACGTCCTGCGGCGAGGTCGACCGTGAACCCGCGGCGCGACCTGGTCGTGATCGGCGCGGTCGAAGGGGAACTGCCGACCTTGTCGACACTCCTGAATTCGCTGCCGACCATTTTCCACGCGGCCATCCTCGTGGCGCTGCGCACCCATTCGCAGAGTGTCCAGACACTGGTCCGCATCATGGATGGCTATTCGTCCATGCCGGTGAGCTATGCGTGCGAAGGTCGCTTCGCCCGGGTCGGCCATGTCTATCTGCCGCCGGCGGGCATGGGCCTCGTCATCCGGCCGGAGGGCGTGATGGGGCTGGACGAGCGGGACACGACGTCGACGGGCATGCGCCCCATCGACCGCCTTTTCAGCTCTGCTGCCGCGACCTGCGGCCAGCGTGTGATCGGGGTACTGCTCGCAGGCAGCGAGGGCGAGGGCTCGCTGGGCATGAGCGCGATCCAGGAGGCCGACGGCGTGGCGGTCGTGCAGGATGGGGCCGAGGCTGCGGCGCCCGTGTGCCCGCTGCACGCGATGAACCACCAACGTCCGCACAGCGTCGTGCCGCTGACCGGGATTGCAC
>NZ_JBFUCI010000571.1:0-3274 GCF_056405335.1 Variovorax sp. P1_H12_2 | reverse complement strand
GGCATGACCGTCGACAACCTGCTGAGCGTCAATGTGGTGACCGCCGACGGCACCGCGCGCGTCGCCTCCGCCACTTCCGAGCCCGACCTGTTCTGGGCCCTGCGCGGCGGCGGCGGCAACTTCGGCGTCGTGACGTCGTTCGAGTTCCAGCTCCATCCGGTCGGGCCCGAGCTCTACGCCGGCCTGGTCGTGTATCCGTTCGCGCAGGCCCAAAAGGTTCTGCGCGCCTGGCGCGACTTCAACACCGGCTCGCCCGACGAACTGAGCGTCTGGGCGGTGCTTCGCAAGGCGCCGCCGCTTCCGTTCCTGCCGGCGTCGGCCCACGGCACCGAGGTGGTGATCTTCCCCCTCGTCCATTGTGGCGAGGTCGCGGCGGGCGAGCGGGCGGCCGCGCCGGTGCTGAAGTTCGGCGATCCGATCGGGACCGCGCTGGGGCCGACGCCCTACGCCGGATTCCAGTCCGCCTTCGATCCGCTGCTGACGGCCGGCAGCCGCAACTACTGGAAGTCGAACAACTTCAACCGGTTGACCGACGAGGCGCTCGACGTCGTGATCGCATCCGCCGGCCGCCTGCCGGGACCGGAGTGCGAGATCTTCATCGCGCAGCTCGGCGGTGCGATGGCGCGCGTGAAGCCGACGGCCACGGCCTTTGCCGGCCGCGATGCGAACTACATCATGAACGTGCATGGCCGTTGGTCCGACGCGGCCGACGACGAGCGGGTGCGCGCCTGGGCGCGCCAGGCCTTCGAGGAGGCCGCGCCGCACGCCACGGGAAGCGGCTACGTGAACTTCCTGACCGAGGATGAAGCCGAGCGCGTCGCAGCGAGCTATGGCGTGAACCACGAACGCCTTCAGGCCGTGAAGCAGCGCTTCGACCCGGACAACCTGTTCCGCATGAACCTGAACATCGCGCCGGCCACGAAGGTAGTCCCATGATCCGGGTCGACGACCGCGGGTGCCGGATCACCGGCGCCACAGCGTCCGCAGGGGTGGCGTACGAGCGAGCGCTCGCCGCATTCCAGAGCTGGCGCGGCGGCGTCGACGCGGAACTTGCCCTGGCGCTGCAGGCGTCGCCTGACTTCGTGATGGCGCACGCGCTGCAGGCCTACCTGCTGATCGGCAGCCGAGATCCGCGACGCGTGCAATCGGCGCGGCCGGTGCTCGCGCGCGCTGCCCGCCTGCCGGCCAACCGGCGCGAGCGGCTGCATCTTGCCGCGATCGCCGCGGTGCTCGACGACGACTACGAAGGCGCCAAGCAGAGGCTCGGCGAGCTGCTTCGCCTGGAGCCGCGGGATGCGCTGGCGCTGCAGGTGGCGCATATGTTCGACCACGTCACCGGCGAATCCGCGCGGATGGTCCATCGCGTGGCGGCGGTGCTGCCGGCCTGGTCGTGCGATATGCCGGGCTACCACGCCGTGCTGGCGATGCATGCCTTCGGGCTCGAGGAGTGCGGCGAATACGACCGCGCCGAGGAACTCGCGCACGCGGCGCTGGCCCTGAATCCGTTTGACGCACGGGCGCACCATGTGCTGGCGCATGTGTTCGAGATGACCGAGCGCCCCGACGCAGGCGTGCGCTGGATGAACGCGCACCTGGACGGCTGGGACGGGGATACCGTGGTGGCGACCCACTGCTGGTGGCACTTGTCGCTGTTCCGGCTGGCGCAGGGCCGGATCGACGAAGCGCTGTCGTCGTACGACCGGCGGGTCTGGGTCGATCCTTCGAACCCGATCGCCGAACTGATCGATGCCGCCGCGCTGCTGTGGCGGATCGAGCTCTGCGGCGGCGACACGGGCACGCGCTGGGCCAGGCTCGCGGCCGCCTGGGCCCCGCACATCGACGACGGCTTCTGCAGCTTCAACGACCTGCACGCCACGCTCGCATTCGTCGGCGCCCGCGACTGGGATCGGGCGCGGCGCCTCGAGCTGGGGTTGCTCAGGGCGCAGTCGTCGCCGACGCGCCACGGCGAAACGACGCGGCAGCTCGGGCTTTCCTCGTGCCGGGCGCTGATCGCGTTCGGACGCGGGGACCAAGCCATCGCGATCACGCTGCTGGCGAGCCTGCCGGCGTTGGCCCACCGGCTCGGCGGCAGCCATGCGCAGCGCGATGTGCTGAACCTGACCCTGCGGGAGGCCTTCGAGCGTCTCCAGGGTTGCAAGGAGCGACGGCATCGGAATGCCGCCACATTTGTTACTCCTCGCGTTCGATCTCCGGTGCCAAACTGTCTCACGGCCAACGACGAGCGATGCGAGAGCGATTGGAATCACGCTTCAGCCAGGAGGCCGGAATTTTGCCCACCTAGGAGATTTCAGCCATGACGACGTCAACCCAATCCATGCCCACACCCGCGGTCGTGTCGCCGCAGGCGTGGGAGGCGGCCCGCGAGCAGCTGCTCGTGAAGGAAAAGGCCCAGACCCGCGCCCGTGACGCCCTGGCTGCCGAACGCCGGCGAATGCCGTGGATGGCCGTGGAGGCGGCCTATGCCTTCGAGGGGTCTGCGGGCAAGGTCAGCCTGCTCGACCTGTTCGACGGTCGGCGGCAGTTGATCGTCTACCGCGCCTTCTTCGAGCCGGGGGTGTTCGGCTGGCCCGACCACGCCTGCCGGGGCTGCTCCATGGTGGCCGACCAGGTCGCCCACGTCGCCCACCTGAACGCCCGTGACACGACCCTTGTCTTCGTCTCGCGCGCACCTCAGGCGGACATCGCGCGGCTGAAGGCGCGGATGGGCTGGGAGATACCGTGGTTCACCCTCACCGACCGCTTCGACGCCGACTTCGGCGTGGACGAGTGGCACGGCACGAACGTGTTCTACCGCGAGGGCGACCGCGTGTTCCGCACCTACTTCATCAACAACCGCGGCGACGAGCAGATGGGGGGCACCTGGAACTACCTCGACATCACGCCGCTGGGCCGGCAGGAGGTCTGGGAAGACTCGCCCGAGGGCTATCCCCAGACGCCGACCTACAAGTGGTGGAACTGGCACGACAACTACGCCGCAGACGCAGTGCCCGACAAGCAGTGGGTCGAGGTGTCGGACGCCGGAGAGGCGGCGTTCCGGAAGGAGACATGAGCCGCCAGGCCGGAGGCAGCGCCAGCCGCTGGGCTGTTCAGCACAACAGGCTTCGCGCCAGCACGAGGTCTGACGAAGTCTCGTCGCCGGCCGCGATGAGATGCGGGCGTAGGAGCTGGTCGGCCTCCTCGACGCGTCCCATGCCGACCAGCAGTTGCGCCAGCGCGACGGCCGCGCGCACCTGCAAGGGCTTCACGTCCTGGG
>NZ_JBFUCI010000570.1:0-3274 GCF_056405335.1 Variovorax sp. P1_H12_2 | reverse complement strand
GGCGAGATAGGCGGCGTCCGCCGACTCGATGCTGCGCCTGAACTTGCCCCAGAAGTCGAGCTCCCAGCTCACCCTCAGCGCGGCATTGGCAGTCACGGCACTGGTGTCGCGCCCGCCTGAACGCTGCTCGCCCACGCCGAGCACCTCGCCGGTCGCCTGCTGCACCTGCGGATAGCGCGTGCTGTCGGCGATGCCGAGCTGGGCCCGTGCCTCCATGATGCGCATACCGGCGATCCGCACGCTGGGATTGACGCGCTGCGCCTCGGCGACGAGCTGGTCGAGCACAGGGTCGTCGAAGTTGCGCCACCACGCCTGCAGCAAGCCATTGCGCGGGCGCCGCGGATCGGCGGCGAGGGCTTCGAGCGAACCGCCCGACCAACCGGACAGCCAGGGCACCCGTGGCCGTTCGAAATCGGGGCCCACCGTGGTGCACCCCCCGAGCATCGCGGCCGCGCCGGCCAAGGCCATCACTCGCACCCTCGATCCCTTCGAAGGCATCGTGCGCATCGGTTCAGGATACGGTCGGCAATTCGCTCTCGATCTCGATCTCGACGACATCCGGATCGGTCGCCACCCACCGCATGAGGATCTGATAGCCCAGGCTCAGCGCGGTGGCGCCCACGAACATGCCCAGGATCCCGGCGCCTGCCAGGCCGCCCAACGCACCAATCAGGACGATCGGCATGGGGGCATCCACCCCCCGGCCCAGCAAGAGCGGCTTCAGGACGTTGTCGAGCATGCCGGCGACCAGCAGGAGCACGCTATGGATCACGGCCGGCACGGTGTCGTACGTCCCGCTCAGCCAGATGTAGGCGATGACCGGCACGGTGACCAGGAGCGCGGGCACCTGCGCAATGCCCAGGATCAGCACGACGATCGCCAGCACGCCGGCAAAGGGAATACCGGCAATGATCAGAAAGATGCCCACGACCATGGCCTGAATGAAGGCCACGCCGACCACGCCCAGGGCCACCGCGCGAATGGTCTGGGTCGCCAGTTCGGCGAACTCCACGCCCCGCCGGGTGCCCGCGATGCGTCCGAGGATCGACTTCGCGGCTTCGCTGCCCGACTGTCCGAAGGCCATGATGATGCCCGCGATGATGAAGGAGAACACGAAAAGCAGCACCGACCCCGCCATGCTGGCCACCATCTCCAGCGCCTTGGTGGCCAGTTCCCCGAGTTGCGGCTGCAGCTTCTTGACCACCGATGGCAAGTCCTTGTTGGCCAGCGACCAGAAGCTGCTCACTTGCTTGCCAACGACGGGCCACTCCGCCACGCCGGGCGGCGGGGGAGGAATCTTCAACTCGTTGTCGCGCACGGTGACGACGGTCTCGTGGACCGAATCGCCCAACGAGCCCAGCACCACGGCCGTGGGCCCCACGATCAGCGTGATGCCGCCCAGCACCAGCAACGTGGCCGCYAACCCCTGTTTTCCACCCAGCCTGCTGGCCAGCGCCTGATGRCCCGGGTACATCGTCACCGCCAGGATCAGTGCCCAGGCCATCATGGAGATGAAGGGCGAGAAGATCCGGTAACACAGCAGGGTCAGGGCCAGTACCAGACCGGCCCGGATGAGCACATCCATGAGCTTCCTGGACATCCGTGTTTCGCGTACGAGATCGGGCTGGGAGAGCGTTGCCATGGGGTCGGCCTTCGAAAGTAGACGACGGAGCCATTGTCCTGCGGTGCCTTCTCTCCGACTTGACAATTCTCAAGCGCGCGGCACTCAGCACATTTAGATTTATCGCCACTCGTGCGGATGTGGCAGGATGCTGGCCCCGGGACACTCGACTCCGTATGCAACTCGGTGATTTGCCTGTAGGCGCGCGACACGAACATGTGCGCTGGACGTTGGTCGCGGTGGCAAGCATTGCCTTCGCCTTTCTTGGCGCCTGGTTGTTGCAAAGCGCGATTCCGCGCCACATCGTTCTCGCGTCCGGCCTGCGAGACGGCATGTACCACCAGTACGCGCAGCGCTACAAGGAAATCCTGGCACGCGACGGCGTGATGGTCGAGGAACGCATCACGGGCGGCGCGGACGAAAACGAGCGCTTGCTGCAGGATCCCAACTCCGGCGTGGACGTGGCCTTCGTGCATGGCGGCGTGGTGCGCCCGACCGAGCATGGGACGCTGGTCATGCTTGCCGCCCTGTACTACGAACCGCTGTGGGTCTTCCATCGTGACAGCGTCGTACACCAGAACCTCGATGAACTTCGCCACAAGCGGCTCGCAGTGGGCTCATTGGGCAGCGGCGTGCGCGCGTTCATGGAGCCCTTGCTCGCGGCGAACGACATCACCCGCTTGAACTCCGACCTAGTGCCGCTAGTCAATCTGGAGGCCCTGCGCGCGTTGCAGGCGGGACAGGTCGACGCCGCATTCCTGATCGGGCCCGCGCAGTTTCCGGCGATCTGGCAGGCCTTGCACGACCCGGACTTGAAGCTGATGAGCCTGGCCCGCGCAGAAGCCTATCCGCGCAAGTTCCCCTACATCACGAAGCTGACCTTGCCACCGGGAACGATCGATCTCGCGCGGCACATTCCGGAGCAGGAGGTGAAGCTGATCGGCACCAAGGCGATGCTGGTCTCGCGCGACGGCTTGTCGCCGGCGATCGTCAACCTGCTCCTCGAAGCCGCGCGCGAATTGCACGGGAACCAGGGCTATTTCGAGGCGGACGACGAGTTTCCAAACACGGCAATGGTGGACCTGCCCGTGTCGGCCGATGCGAATCGCCACCACCGCTTCGGGCCCAGCGTACTCCACCGCTATCTGCCGTTCACCGTCGCGGCCTATCTCGAACGCCTGGTCGTGCTGCTGGTGCCCGTGCTGTTCGTGATCGTTCCCTTGACCAACTTTCTGCCGCGACTGTTCCGCTGGCGCATACGGTCGCGCATCTACCGCTGGTACGGAGAGTTGGCACTGCTCGAACGCGATGTCCGAACACGCACCGGCGCCTTGCCCGTCGAGCAATGGCTGGCCGACCTGGGCCGCATCGAGCAGGCTGCCACGCGGATCCGCGCCCCATTGAGCTATGCCAGCGAAGCCTACACGCTGCGCGAGCACATCGGCTTGGTTCGCCAGGCCGTGATGGCCAAGTCACAAGGCGTTGACGCGAACACGGATGGCGATCCAGGAAATGCCAAGACTGAATCTGAGCGGCATGTTCTTCAGTCCCGCACCGAGCCTGTCCAGGAAGGCCCGTCGCCAGATACGAGTGCATGAACCTTTTAGTGTTCACTTTTGCATTTCGCGTCTAAACTGCCGAGTCGTACGGGCC
>NZ_JBFUCI010000569.1:0-3277 GCF_056405335.1 Variovorax sp. P1_H12_2 | reverse complement strand
GCCTGGAGGGTGTCGACCCGCCGTGGCAACAGTTTTTCGGCGAAGAAGGCATCGGCGATGCGCTGCTGCTCGCCGAGGCCGCCCGTCACGACCGGGCGGACTTCGTAGCTGCGCCGCGCGTTGGCCTGTTCGATGGTGGCGACGTCCAGCCCCCACACCGGCGCCAGCAATTCCGCGGCGTCGCGGGGATTGCTCTTGACCCACTTGCCCGCCTTGTCGAGCGCGGCGTAGATCACGCGCAGCACATCGGGACGCGCCTGTGCGAACTTCGTCGAGGCCAGGTAGTAGCGCTGATAGGAAGCGATGCCGGAACCGTCGACCAGCACGCGCACGCCGGCCTGGCGCTGCGCTGCCGCGAAGAACGGATCCCAGGTCACCCAGGCGTCGATCGCGCCCTTCTCGAAAGCCGCGCGACCGTCGGCCGGTGTCAGGTACGCGACCTCGACGTCCTTCAACGCGACCCCGCCCTTGTCGAGCGCGGCCAGCAGAAGGTAGTGGCCCCCGGAGCCTTTCGCGACCCCGATCTTCTTGCCCTTGAGGTCGCTCAGGGCCTTGAGGGGCGAGTCGGCTCGCACCACGATCGCCTGCGCGGTCGGCGAAGGCGCCTCCTGGGCCACGAACGTGAGTTGCGCGCCGGCAGCCTGCGCGAACACCGGGACCGTGTCCGCCACGTCGGCGCTGAAATCGAGGTTGTCGAGGTTCAGCGCCTCGAGCAACGGCAGGCCGCTGGTGAACTCGTGCCAGCTCAACTTGACGCCGAGCGGCGCGAGCTCGCGCTCGAGCGTCCCCTGCGCCTTGAGCACGGCGATCAGCGTCGACGACTTCTGGTAGCCGATGCGCACCACCGGGCTGGCCTGCGCGAAGGCGACCGTGCCTRCCGCGACCATGCCCACGGCCAACAGGGCCCGGGCCAGGCGTCGAATCATCCTCATGGCTTGGCCGCGACAACGGCGTCGCTGACCTTGATGGCCTTCGGAATCAGTTTCAAGTCGAAGAACGTGTCGGCGATCTTCTGCTGGTCGGCCGCGACGTCGGGCGTGATCGGCTTGACGTTGAACTCGTAGCGCTGCAACGCGAGTTCGACGACGTCGACCGGCAGGCCCTGCAGCGGCGCGATCAGCTCGGCGGCCTGGCGCAGGTTCTTCTTGAGCCAGATGCCCTGCGACACCGAATCCTCGAACAGCGCCTCGATCACCTTCGGGTTCTTCGTGACGAAGCCGCGCTCGCCCAGGTAGTACTGGTAGTTGTTGACCACGCCGGGCGAGCCGTCGGCCAGCACGCGGGCGCCGGTGGCCTTCTCGGCAGCGGCCTGGAACGGATCCCAGATCACCCAGGCGTCGACGTTCTTGCTCTCGAACGCGGCACGGCCATCGGCGGGGGCCAGGTACACCGGCTGGATGTCGCTGAGCTTGAGGCCGTTCTTCTCGAGCTGCTTGACGAGCAGATAGTGCACGTTGCTGCCCTTGTTGAGCGCCACTTTCCTGCCCTTGAGATCGGCGACCGAGCGGATCGGCGAGTCCTTGGTGACGAGGATCGCTTCGGCCCGCGGCGCCGCCGGGTCGTAGCCGAAGTAGACGAACCTGGCACCCGCGGCCTGGGCAAAGATGGGCGGCGCTTCGCCGACATAGCCGACATCGACCGCGCCGACGTTGAGGCCTTCGAGCAGCTGCGGGCCAGCCGGAAACTCGACCCACTTGACGCCGAAGCCGAGCGGCTGCAACTTCTTCTCCAACGTCCCCTGGACCTTCTGCAGAACGAACAGGCTCGCGGACTTCTGGTAGCCGATGCGCAGCTCGCCCTTGACCGCTTGCGCATGGGCCGAGGTCACCGCGAGGAAGCCGGTGATCAGCGCGATGGCACAGACGACCAGCGCGCTGAGCACGATATCGCGCAAGGTCTGCCAGAGGGAGCCCTCCGGCGGGTCGAGGTGGACGTGTTCTGCGGGGACGGGCGACATGTGAATTCCTGGGATCGTCTAAGAGCGGACGCGATTCTCGAAAGAGGTCGTCGAAAGAGGAACGACCGTTAAGTCAGTTGCATATAGCCAAATCAACCGACTACGCGGCGGCTGGCAAGGCGGCCGGTGTGGAGGCGCGTGCACGGCGTGCGTCGACGCTCCAGGGGCCCGGGCCAGCGGCAGCGATGTACAGGAAGACGAAGGAGAACAGCACCGCCGCCTCGCCCTGGTTCAAGAACGGCACCCCCACGAAGCCCTTGGTCGCATGGCCGATGAAATAGGCGAACGCCAGCAAGCCCGAGAGGACAAACGCTGTCGGACGCGTGAAGAGCCCGATCAGCAGCAGCACGCCGCCGACCAGTTCCAGGACGCCTGCCACGCCGAGCAATGACAGGATCTGGAGATTGTCGAAAAAGGCGACGTGAGGAAAGCCGAGCAGCTTGGCCGACCCATGCTGGATCAGCAGAAAAGCGGAGACGATGCGCAGCACGGACAGGACGCGGGGCGCCAGGAGTTCGGGATTGCGAAAGGACATGGTGAGCCAATCAATAAGGAGGGAGTGAAGGCCAGTGCGGTCAAATGCACGGCAGCAGACCGGCGAATTCTGCGGACGTACAACACGTCCGCCAACGAACGAATGCGAGTTTGCAGATGCGCTTTCCGTTGGCTTGCATAAGCATCCAAGCAATCGGTCTTTGGCGGCTTGGCGGACGCGGCGTACAAGTGCGGTCTATGTCTTCGACCCGCCAACTCAAGCTGGGTGCATTCATGCGCCCCGTCAGCATTCACACCGGCGCCTGGCGCTATCCGGGCGCCTTCGCCGACGCCAACTTCAACTTCGCGCACTTGAAGCGCTTCGCGCAGACACTGGAGCGAGCGCGCTTCGACGCCTTCTTCATGGCCGACCATCTCGCGGTGCTCAACATGCCGATGGAGGCGCTCCAGCGCAGCCACACCGTGACCTCCTTCGAGCCGTTCACCCTGCTGTCGGCGCTGAGCCAGGCCACCGAGCGCATCGGCCTGGTCGCCACCGCGTCGACCACCTTCGACGAGCCCTTCCACATCGCGCGCCGCTTCGCTTCGCTGGACCACCTGAGCGAGGGCCGGGCAGGCTGGAACATCGTCACCACCTCCAACCCCGATGCGGCGCTCAACTTCGGCCTCGACGATCACATGCCGCACGACGAGCGCTATGCGCGGGCGCGCGAGTTTTACGAAGTCGTGACCGGCCTGTGGGACAGCTGGGCCGACGACGCCTTCATTCGCGATGCTGCGAGCGGCCGCTTCTTCGATCCGGCTCGCCTGCACACGCTGAACCAC
>NZ_JBFUCI010000568.1:0-3292 GCF_056405335.1 Variovorax sp. P1_H12_2 | reverse complement strand
GCACCAGGCACAGCAGGATGGTCGGCAGCCCGATCGCCAGATTGATCAGCATGGTGCGAATCCTCCGTTCAGCCTGGTCTGAAGAACAGCGCGTCGGATCTGGCGGCTCGCCAGTGTTCCAGCGCCCACACCGTCGCCCAGGCATAGAGCGCCACGGCGACGAACAAGGCGACGCGCATCGCCGATGCCTTGAGCACATCCTTGCCGCCGGCGCTGTCCTCGATGGCCGGCCCCAGCAGGAGCAGCATGGTCACCAGGGACTGGAGCCAGAAGGATGGCGGCAAGGCACTGGGCCGGACCCGGAACAGCCGCGCCCCGGCCCACAGCGCGGCCGCGGCCATCCACAGCATCAGCATCCACAGGTTGGGGCGCAGCGAAAGGCCGAACCAGAGGCATCCGGCGATCGCTGCGCCCATGAGCGTGGATCCCACGAGCTCCTGTCCGGCGGACCGGGTGTTCGTGGCGCCGGCCTGCTGCCCCAGGGCCACYGACTTCATGATCGCTGCGACGTAGAAGGAGGGGTTGGTCAGCGCCAGCACGAAGACCGGCATGACGACCACGACGGCGCGCAAGGCGGTCCAGCTCGCCGACTCCCGGGTGGGGACCTGCGGTGCAGCCCTTTCGCCGGCGGGCACGGGGAGATCGGGGAAGAGAGCGTGCGAAGCGCCGCTGACCAGCACGCCGATGCAAAGCCCCACCGCGAGGGTCACGCCGATCTGGAATGCGAGGGCCTGCTCCACCACCCCGATGACCGGAATCAAGGTGATGGCCATCACCACGATCGTCGTCAGCGGATTGGCCTTGCGCGCGCCTGAATAGAACACCGTGTAGAGCAACGCCCCTGTCAGCAGCACGCCGGCCAGCGCGTAGTTCTCGAGCACCGGGACCACCAGCACACCGGCCATCATCAGGGCGGCCACGACGAGGGCGAAGGCGATGCCCTTGAAGAGCGGGATCGGCGGACCCGGCTTGCACAGGATCAGCACGGCCACCACGCAGACCGCGTAGGGCGCCTTCAGCGCCAGGCCGTAGGCGACCAGCACCGCGAGACCCAGGCCGATGGCCAGCCGCAGCACGGCCTTGTCGGCCCGGCCCATGCGGCGCCGCCTAGTAGACATAGGACAGCATGCTCATCATGTGGATGAAGGCCGTTCCCAGCCAGTTCATCAGTCCATGATCGCCGGTGTAGACCAGCACCTCGGCCTGTCCCCCGACCCGCGCGGCGCGCAGCTGCTCACGCTCGGACGGATCGAATTCGATCGCCACCGGAAAGCGCTGCGCCTGCCGCAGCCAATCGCGGCTGTTGTCGATCGTCGGCAGCGTCCCGGGCTGCGCCGGCTGCCCGCTGGCGACCCCGCTGCCGACGCTGCGCACCCGGCCCTTCAGGACCTTGCCCGGCATGACATCGAGYACGATCGCCACCGCGTCGCCGGGCTCGATGTTGCCAAGGTTGTTCTCGGTCATGTCGGCGCTGATCCAGAGGTCGTGCATGGTGACCAGCGTCAAGAGCGGCGCGCCAGCCTGCACGAACTGGCCGACGTCGGTGCGCAGGTCGGTCACGAGGCCGTCGGCGGGTGCGATCACTTCCGTGCGCTGCATGTCCAGCTCGGCCTTTTCGACGGCCGAGCGGGCACTGATCAGTTGCGCGTTCTTGTCGCCGCTGTCGCCCGCGGCTTCCCGGGCGCGGATCAGGTCCACCCTGGCGGCCTGCTCCTGGCTGAGTGCCTTGACCCGGCTGGCCTGCGCGCTCTGGACTCGGCGGATGGAAATCGCACCTGGATCTTCCGCGAAGATCTGCTCCAGTCGCGTGGCATCCTGCTGGGCATAGACATAGTTGGCCGCGGCCGCCCGCAGCGAGGCCTGGGCTGCGTCCACCGAAGCCACCGACGCATTGACCGAGCGCCGAACCGACTCGTAGTCGGAACGGCTGCGTTGCAGTGCGATCCGGTATTGCTCGGGGTCGATCGCGAAGAGCTGCTGTCCGTGCTGCACGCTGTCGTTGTTCTTGACGTGCACCTTCAGCACCCGGCCCGACACCTCCGCCGCCACCGGCACCACGAAGGCCTGCACCCGGGCCTGCGACGTATAGGGCGTCAGGCGATCCGACACGAAGTACCAGGCCAGGCTGGCGACGATGAGCACCAACACGACGATCGCGCCGATGCGGGCGCCCTTGCCGGTCTCCGGCGGCGGCTGCGTGGGCTGCGTGGCGGCTTCGCTCATGGTCTTGTCCCCTCCGGAGTGGGCAGCTCATCGGCTCCGGGCGGCGGCAGCGGGACTGCCAGCAGCCCCTTCCAGTCGCTGCGCCGGCCCATGGTCTCCTGCGTCGCAGCGTCGAGCACCGGCCGGCTGCGGGCCGCCTCCCAACCGCCACCCATGGCCTTGTAGATGGCGATCAGGCTCTGCGACTGGCTGCCGCGGCTGGCGACCAGCTGGTCCTGCTCGCTGAAGAGCGTCCGCTGCGAGTCGAGCACGCGCTGGAAGTCGATCAAGCCTTCGTTGTACTGCCTGTCGGCGATTTCCAGCGAACGCTGCGCGGCCTTCACCGCGTCGGCCAGCAGCACGATCTGCTCGCCGGTCTTGGCAAAGCCGACCGACGCATCATCGATCTCGCGGGCGGCCCGCAGCACCGTGTCCTGGTACTGCTCATAGAACTGCTGGAACCTCGCGTCCTGCAGCAGCACGGTGTTGGTCAGCCGTCCATGGTCGAACACGTTCCACACCAGGCTGGGTCCGATGGCCCCGCTCAAGACCTGTGACGATCCCGAGACCGACGTGGCCGACAGGCCCAACGAGCCCAGCAGCGAGATGGAGGGATAGAGATCTGCCACGCTCACACCGATCAGGGCGGACTGCGCCGCCAGCTGCATTTCCGCCGCCCGCACATCCGGACGGCGTCGCAGCAGTTCGGCCGGCAGGTCGACGATGACATCCAGGCCGGCCTCCGGGATCCGCCCCTTCCCCTCGTCCATCTCGGGCAAGGGGCCCGGGGGGCGGGCCAGCAGGATGCTCAATGCGTTCTGGGTCTGGCGCAGGACGATCTCCAGCTGGGGCACGGTCGAGAGGGTGCCCAGGTACTGGGCCTTGGCCTGCTGGACGTCCAGCTCGGACTCGTTGCCGCTCTTGAAATGCAGCTCCGTGATCTGCAGGCTGCGCCTTTGCAGCTCGGCGTTCTCGCGCGAGATCCGCAGCCGCAGTTCCACCGTGCGGATCGAGCTGTACAGGCCGGCGACCTGGGCCGCCATCAGCACCTGCATGTCGTCGTATTGGGCGATGCTGGCGAGATAGGCGG
>NZ_JBFUCI010000567.1:0-3294 GCF_056405335.1 Variovorax sp. P1_H12_2 | reverse complement strand
GCCATCAGGATGCGCACCGCCGCCTGCGCTTCGCTGCCCGCGGCGGGCATGTGCTCGAGCGCATGCGCCACGGCGCCGCGGGCATGAAAGTTCCAGTCTGTCGGGGCCACGACCTCGTAGCCGGCCACGCGCCGGTCACCGGGCGGTCCTTCGACGCGCGCGCGATGGAGCAGCAGGCCGCGCGCCATTTCGACCCATGCCAGCCCTTCGCCGGGACCGGTCTGCAACGCGCCCGTGGCGAGCCACGCTGCGCCGCTGCGACTTGGCGTATCCGGCAGGGAAAGCCGTGCCAGTTCGGCGATGCGTGCGCCGAGCCGTTCCCATGCGTTCGCGGGCGGTTCGGTGCGCCGGTCGTGCAACCGGGTCCAGCTTCCGGTCTCGGCACATTGGCCGCGCCAGGTGGGCGCGGTCGCGTCGAACGTGGTGCCCATTCCGGCCGCGAGAGCATGCAGGTCCGCCGGGCTGGTGTGCGGACGCAGCGGCGCCGCGGGCAGCAACGGGTCGATCGCGAGCGGAGCGCAGGCGCGCAGCAATGCGGGCAGCCAACCGTGATTGCGCTCACACCATTGAGCGAGCCACCCGGCAGTTTCTTGTTCCCAGAGTGCCAGCCAGGCGGCCGGCGAGGTGCCCAGCAGATGCGAGAGCCAGACGGTCCGATCGACATCGCCCTGCGACCGCGCCGCGCCGGCCAGCCACGGACAGCCCAGCAGCGGATTGCGGTTGTCGTCGGCCGATGCCTGTACTGCGCCTGGCACGCACAATTCGACCGGCCAGTCGAGGCCGATGCGCAGCGCGTGATCGCGCGCCGTCTCCCATCGCAGCGCATGCAACTGCGCCACGGATGCGGATGCTTCCTGCCCTTGCGCCGCCGCCAGCGCCAGCGCGCTGCACAAGGCGTGGGCGTGGCCACACAAGGTGAACAGACGGCTCAACATGCGCGGCGCTGCGGTCGCAGGTTGACCCGTCAACAACAGGCCGGCGAGGGCGCGGCGGCTGCTGGCGAGGGTGTGCGGGCGTCGCAGCCCCGGTCGCACCTGCAGCATGCCCCCGAGGACCTGGACCGTATTCACGGCGCATGTTCCTGGGCAGCGCGCCCGAGCAGAAAAGCGCGCCGCGCCGGCGCCGCCAACGCGGAGTCCGGGCGTGCGTCGGGCGGTGCGTCGGCACGCCCGCGCAGCTGAGCCAGCAGCGCCGAGGCGGTGGCGATCGCGTCGGCCTGCGTTGCGAACTCGAACATGGGCGAGAACATCGAGCAGGCTTCGAACGACCCGAGGCCGTCTTCGTGCGAGCCCGTGAAGGCAAACTGCGTATGCCCGATGTTGCGCACGCGTGTCGTGCCGATCAGTGCGGGCGTGTCGCATCGCGCGACCGGCAGCCACACCAGGTTCATGAACCAGGGCGTGACCAGGATGCCGGTCGCGGCCCGGGGATCCGGCCGGTGTTGCGCATCATCGCGCGGGGGTGCCGGTTCGAGCCCGAAGCCGACCGCTTCCACCTGCAGTGCGGTGTTCATGAAGGGCAGGCCGGCCACGCGCGAGCGCGAGATGCCTGCGAACACCGCTTGGAGCGCCCGCGTCCGCAGCGTCAGCTCGGCGTGTCCGGTGCGATCGGAGCCGGTCATGTCGGGCTCGCGTCGTCGAGGACCATGAACTGGTCGGCGTCGCCGTCGCATTGCGGGCAGCGCCAGTAGGGCGGCAGCGCGGTGAACGCGGTGCCGGGGGCGATCTGCCAGATGTCGTCGCCGAGCGCCGGGTCGTACACCCACCAGCAGATCTTGCATTCGAGCCGTGCCGAGGCGCCCAGCTTCGCGCGGTCGCCGAGATAGCTGCCCTCGAACCGTGCAGGACTGCTGGCGGTCATGCGCTCTCGAGCCACTGCAGCACCTCCGCCAGCCGCTCGTGCGAGTCCTCCAGGTCCTCGCGCGCGGCCTGGGCAACTTCGGGCAGGTCGCCGATCTCGACCGTGTTCAGGATCACCACGTCCTGCGAGTTGTAGTAGACGACGCGCCAGCAGTTCGGCATTCGTGTATTCGTGATGCGACAGTTGCCATAGCCGCGCGACAGGATGAGCACGCGGCCGGTGCCCAGGTGATGATCGAGGAATCCGATGTCCTCCACCGACATCGGCAGCAATGTGAGGTTGATGACCTGCGCGGGGCGGCCCGGCACCCAGGCGCGCCAATGGTCCTCGATCTCGGCCAGGACGGCCGGCGCGTTCTGCACGTTGGGCGGCAACGCGCCCGACCAGCGCGCAACGACGGGCGCAACGTCTTCGCGTGCAACTTCCTTCAGCGCATCGGGAATGGCGCCAAGTTCGATGCWATCGGTCGCAACCACGCCGTCGACCGACCCGATCACGCGCCAGACGCCGGCGAAGACCGCCTCCTGGGCGCGCAGCTCGCGCTGCGGCGTGCCCTCGTGCCGCACCAGGGCGCTGACTTCGCCCTCGCCGAGAACCTGGTTGACGAGGGCAAGGTCGCCCGGTGCAAGACCGCCGAGCGCTATGCGGCGGTTGCCGCCTTGGCGGCAAACGACCGCCAGTTGCGCAAGCGCGTCGCGCAGCGCAGCGTGCGCCGGCTGGTGGGCTGCGATTTCCTCGGGTTCAGGCAGCACGGGTGCGCGAAAGGTTTCCATGCCCTGCGGCATCGCCATGTAGGCGAGCTCTTCTTCTTCGGGCTGGGAGCCGGGGCCGATGGTGTGCACGGGAATCGGGAAGTCTTTCATCGTGCGGTCCTCAGTGGCAGGAGGCGGCCGCGCCGGTGGCGCTCACCACCGGGATGCCGATCGTCGGTGCGCGCGTCACCGGACTCGCCAGTGCGCTCTCGACCCGCTGGAGGAACACGTCCCAGTCGTGCATACCCGACACGGTGCCGACGTAGCCGCCGTCGCGCAGGAACAGCAGCGTGGGCCAGCGCTGTGAGCCGAAACGGCGCGCGACCTTTTCCTCCAGGTCGCGCGGCACCACAGCCACGGCAAAGCGGCCCGGGAAGCTGCGTTGCAACTCGGGCAGCACCGCGGCCACGTCCTGGCCCTCGGGAAAGCGCACGGGGTCGCCCGCGAACAGCACGACGCGGTCACCGCCCAGGGCCGACCAGGCGTCGATGCTCTGGTCGTCGACCCAGGTCGCGCCGAAGTCGTCGACCAGGCGCGCAATGAGGGCCGAGCCCTCGCGCCGGGGCTCCGGCGCCTGGACCGGCAGGTTGACGAGCGTTTCGCTGCCGGTGATTTCGGGTGTCATGGAAGTCTTTCGGTGAGTTCGGTGGCAAGGCGCGGCGGTTGCTGGCCACACAGAGCG